>NZ_CAXGLS010000001.1:0-169317 GCF_964010655.1 uncultured Idiomarina sp. | reverse complement strand
CGTGACTAATTCATTGCGGTTTCGTTAACACGCGCTTGATAGTCAACTTGGCTTTTTGCATATCGTTGCCATTGCTGAGCTGCCGCCTTACTCTCTGGAAACTCAAGCGCTTTAGCAAACGCCTCGACGGCTTGTTCGTATTGACGTTGGTTGACCGCGGCCATACCTTGCAACAACCACAAGTTACCCGCATTACGTACTTCGCCTTTTTCAAGTGCCTGTTTAGCTAACGCCGTCGCACGCTGATTCTTATCCAGATTGAGTGCAACGTGTGCTGCCTGCGCTAACATTTCGCCATCTTCGCTGACTTCGTCAGCCCACAAATAGGCATCCAACGCTTGCTGATATTCACGCGCCTGCATCAAGCTTTGCGCATAAAACTTGCGATTAGCCAGGTTTGTCTCAATCTTGTTAGCGTCAAAACCGTCTTTCATGATCTTCGCCGCTTTGTACGGTAACTGATTAATATAGTAAACCTGCGCAAGATTTCGCAATTCTCCAGCCGTATCGATAAATCCTTGCTGGTTTGCAGCTTCAAGTACTGCCAGTTGCTTCTTAGTCTGATCAAGTTGACCGTAAACTCCTGCTAGTTGTAGCCAATATTCTGGTTTACTGTAGAGTTTTACCAAGCGCTCAAGCACAGCCGCCACTTGCTCAGTTTGCTTTAGTTCATAATGAATAGCTCGAGCGAGTATCAACCAATTTTCTTGAGGTGCTTTATCTTCCTTGTCAGCGGCCGCAATGGCTTTCTGAATAAATGGCAAGGATTCCGCATAACGCTCTGCTTGATACAGTGCCTGGGCTTTTAGGACCCAAGCCTTACTAAGCTCATCCGCCTTGGCCACGTTTTCCCATCGATCGAGGTAATCCAGCGTTTCTTGAAAATTCCCCTCAGTTAAGCTTAACTGAGCCAAGCTGAACAGCGTATTTTTTCTGAGCGACTCCGGAATGAGTGACTCTTGAACCACCTTTGCAAAGTAGTCAATCGCCTTGTCGACTTGTTCATTATCGTAATAAGTATAACCATAGAAGTTCCAAAGCATCGCACGTTCATAGCTATTCATACTATCCGCACGATCCTCAACCGACTTCAACGCAGCCAAGCCAGCTTGCACGCCATTATCTTCAGCTTCTTGTTGAGCACGAGCTAATTGGCTATACACTTTTTCACGCAATGCGGGTACACGCTCTGTTGTCTGAGCCAGTACAGGCTGAACGAGCGTCGTACCTACAACCCAAGCAATTACGCCACTTAATAGAAAATGTTTCATTGCTCACCTCACCTTAATTCATTTCGAAGGTCATACGGTTACGCACCCCTTCGACTTCTACCGGCTCACCGTCGATAACGCGTGGCTTATACTTAAACTTAAGTACGGCTTCCATGGCTGAGTCTTCAAATATGCCTTGAGGTTCTGCCTCGACAACAACCGGATTTTTCACTGAGCCTTGCTTGGTGACCGTAAACTCGACTACCACATAGCCCTCAATGCCACGTTGAAGTGCACGACGCGGGTAAGTTGCCTGAACCTTAACGATGGGCAAGTACTCACCATCGCTCGCTTGTAACGAGGCGCCATTGCCAATATCCGCACTGGCACTGACATCAGCGCTGAAGTCATAAGACCCCGAGCTATCTGTATCAACGTCTGAGCTCATATCGGGTTGAGGTAAATCTTCCGGTGGCTGTTCAGGTTCCGGCGGGCGTTCGGGCTTGCGCTCTTTTTCCTGCACCTGCTCAGGTTCCGGCGTACGCACGAAGTCCAAGACACTGCCCTTTACCGGCTCCGACATCGCGCCCTCACCCGAGCTAATTAATGACTGCATTAAATAGAACAGCCCGATGGTGACTGCAGCGGCAACTAATAGCGCGGCAATATATCTCATAGTTACTGCTCATCCGTTGCTACTGAAACATCGAACACACCGGCAGCTCGTGCGGCATCCATAACCTCAATCAAGGTCTTAGTGTTTGACTCTTCATCGGCCTGAATTACGACTGAGCCTTGTGGATTCTCTGCATAAAGGCGTTCGATATTCGCCTGAACCGCGCGTAAATCAATCTGACGCTTGTTAATCCACACTTCATTCGAGTCACTGATTGCAACCAAAATATTGGCGCGATTCTTTTGCACAGCTGTAGCGGCATCTGGGCGGTTAACATCAATGCCCGACTCTTTTACGAATGAGGCTGTCACAATGAAGAAGATCAACATGATAAAGACCACGTCGAGCATCGGCGTCATGTCGATAGCGCTCTCTTCTTCTTCAACTAAATTGGCAAAATGCTGTTTCATATTAGTGACGCTCCAATAAAATTCGATCTTCTAATTTCATTCGCTCGCGGCGCGTTGTACGCTGCAACCAAGTCGCGGCAAATACTCCAGATAATGCTCCAACCATTCCGGCCATGGTAGGGATAGTAGCCTTTGAGACACCCGCAGCCATCGAGCGAGCACTTCCGGTACCTGTTATGGCCATCACATCAAACACCTCGATCATGCCGGTCACGGTACCCATCAGCCCAAGCAAAGGACATAAAGCGACTAACGCTTTTATCACCGGCAAATTACCGCCCAGACCCAGCGCAACACGTGAAATCATCGCTTGGCGGATCTGCTCAGCATTCCAAGACGATTTATCGTCACGCTCTTTCCAACGCTTGCGTGCGTCTTTGACCGCTTTACGGTGGCCATTGAAAAAGTAAAAAATTCGCTCGAGTATCATCAGCCACATACTGAAGATTAGGATTCCGATGACCAGCAGGACATGCCCGCCGGCCTCGATGAAATCTCTAATCGCATTGCTGAATTCAATCAGAAATAACACGACTATTCTCCTCGCTCAGAGCGTTCAGCGATAATGCCTGATGCTTGCTCCTGCAAAATGTGGATCATGTTTTTACTGCGTGTATGCAACATTGCGAATAGCAACGTCATTGGAATCGCGACGACAAGACCAAGCACTGTGGTCACCAATGCTTGCGAGATACCACCCGCCATCATTTTCGGGTCACCGGTACCAAACAAGGTAATTGCTTGGAAGGTATTAATCATACCGGTAACCGTACCTAATAGACCCATCAACGGAGCGACAACCGAGATGATCTTAATAAACGTGAGGTTGCGGGTGATCTTCGGTACTTCGCGTAAGATGCCCTCACTCAGTTTGAGTTCGAGTGTTTCTGTATCCGCATCAGGGAACTTGTCTTTAATCAACATGACGCGACCCAACGGATTGTCTTCTTTCGGTTGTGGCGCTTTAAGTTGGCGCTTTACTTTATTGCCAATGAGCATGAGTGATACGAATCGCTCAAGTGCAATCAATAGACCGATTAAGCCAAGCCCAAGGATGATGTAGCCAACAGTACCACCTTGGTCCACCCGCTCTTTTAAGCTAGGCGCCTGTACCAATAACCCAAGAATCGAGCCGCCCGTCGGATCCAAACCAAATGCGACAACACCACTTGAGGCGTCTTGCAACTCTTCAGCACTCTCGGTGAAACGTCCTGCGGGTTGACGGACTAATTCAGCGATGTTGCCAGTGGTTGCGTTATATTCAAGGTACGCGCCATCTGCAACAAGGTTGAATGCCCCAACACGTAAGACATCTTCGACGTCTTTCTCACCATCAGCTTCAGTCACAGGCGCAGAGAACTCGGCAATTTTGCCTGACTCGGTCATTTCTTTTTGTAGCGCCAGCCAAACTTTCTCGATATCTTCGATAGACGCCAGTTTAGACGAGTTACTGATTTGCTCAGATAACTGCTTTAGCTCATCAGAACGGCCGGGGTACTGAGCTGAAATAACAGAGTTTTGGAAGCTACCCGCAGCTTCATTGGTCACTTGCTGTAGTACACCAAAGAGTTCTTTCAATGAGCCCATGCTTTGAGTCAAGGTATCTTGCAAGTTACCTAGTTGAGTCTCATTGCTTTCAAAGCGTGTCTCTAAGTCTGACGCTTGTTGCTCAAGCGCTTGACGCTGTGCGATGGCATCGCGCAACATTTGCTTTTGCTCTTGCTCCTGCTGACGGAAACGCTCTAAGCGAGCTTTGTTTTCTTCCGACTGTGCGTATTTACCTTGCTGTAATTGCTCAAGTAACTGGTCAAGGTTGATTGGATCTTGTGGCTTAGGTGCCGCATTTGCGCCTGCCACCAAACCCATGGTCAGTGCTGCGCTGAGTATTAACTTGATTGGTTTCATCGACATCTTCGGACTCCTTAGTCGGCAGCGTTAGTTGACGCGGTTTTATTCACGACGAGCGGTAGCATCAACATATCGGGAGCAACCTGCTTACGTGCGATACGGATGGCAGTTTCAACAGCGGGACGATGAGCCTGGTCAAGTTCCATCCACTGCTTACTGTCGTTGTCCCAGATGCCAAGATGTTGTCCATCGCGCGATTTATAAATCAATGCCACACGACCTACGCGTAAGAAGGTCACGTCTTGAACTTGCCCATCAATGGAATGCTCAGCTGTATAAGCCTCAATATTGCGACCATAATCTGTCTCAATTTGATAGGCTTCCATAACACGACGGAATTTTTCAGACACGTCCACGTTCGCTTTACTCATCAAATCGCGCAGACCCGCAATGCGTTCATCACGCTCTTGCTCTAAAAAGGGCACATCGAGTTCGATAAAAGTATCTAACGCATCAACCATGCGAATCATTAATGGAGTAATCTGGCGCTCCACGTAACTGACCTGGTCAATCGACTGGTTTAAATCAGCCATCTCAACCTGTTGATCATCGATCTGATTTTGAAGTTGGTTGGTGTAAACTTGCAGACCTTCGATTTCTTTCATGATCTGCTTGTATTGCTGCATGCGTTCTTGCATGGAATCAGAAATCTTGTCTACTGTAAGCTGAGCCTCGCGTGCAGACTCATTGATGTCGGTGGCGTTCTCAACGACTGGCTCTAAGGTTTTATCCTGTGCCAATGCTGAGGTTGATAGAACGCAAGCCATTGCAATGGCTGTACTTGTCGCTAGCAACTTCATATGTGACCCTTTACTTAGGTTGGTGAATTTTTAAACACCCAGATGAAAGATGCGACAACTTTAGTGATTTTTCGTGACAGCTTAATGACGTAAATATGTCAACTTTGTGACAACGATAAAGATTGCGTCTATGAGGTGAATCGATTAGTTTAATGAAAGTCTTTAAACTAGGTAAGCGGCGCTCTAATTACAACTTATTATGGCTTATAAAAGCATATCTTATTCGCTTCTCACCCGCGTTCTGTCCGTTTATTTTTTATTAACGCTAACAGTCACGGCGGTACAAATCGGTGCAGAGTACTTTGACACAAAACGTGTCCTTGTTGCGGAACTGCAAAACCAACAAAGTACCTTTAATGGATCGCTCACGCGATCGTTGTGGGAATTTAACACACCTCAAATTGAAACCATTGCTGACGGCTTGATTAGCATTCCGGCGATTGCTGGCGTACTAATAAGAGACGAAAGTGGTAAGCCTGTTATTCAAATTGGTGAAACACTACCCGTGGATGGTTTACCTGAACGCGCTTCCGAAGGCTATGTGCTACCAGAAGAAAACGGTACTTTCGGTTTTTACAACGCGCTTATTTTCGAGTTTTCTGGGCACTCGACTCGCGTTGGTGATGTCTCTTTGTTCACCACGCGCGATATTGCTATCGACCGTATCAAAATTAGTCTCGCCTTTATCGTTGGTAATGCAATCATCAAAAGTGCTTTCCTGTTGATTTTATTTGGTATTGCATTCCAACGCATGCTTAACCAGCCGCTAAACGACCTTACGCGACAAATCAACAGCTTCCGACTGGATAACTTGGATGCTTCACGTATTAAGCTTGATGAGCGACATAACAACGAACTGGTGTTAATTGAGCAAGCTTATAATCAGCTCATCGATAATATTGAGGACTACCAAGAAGATTTGGAGCGCACACAGCACAAACTCAAATTAGCGAATCGCCAATTAGATGAACAAAATGCAATTCTCGAGCAAGAGGTTGCGCGCAAGACATCGCGTTTAAGTCAAGTCATGTTAGACCTTGAACAGCGTAAAAATGAGTTGGAAATTCGCCAAGAGAAGCTAGAGCGAGAAATCAGTCAACGCCGGTCAATGGAGACTAATTTACGTGAGTCGAACGAGCGCCTGCAATCATCGCTTGATCACTTAAAAAATACCCAGCAACAGTTGATTGAATCAGAGAAGATGGCTTCTTTAGGAGGCTTGGTCGCAGGCATTACACACGACGTCAACACGCCGATCGGCATTAGTGTAACGGCAAATTCATTTCTGAAAGAGAAGCTCGAAAACCTTGAGCGCATGCTTAACGATAAAACGCTCACTCAAGCACAATTATCCAAGTATATTGAGGAGAGTCGCGAAAGTATTCAATTGTTAGAGAATAATCTCAACCGCGCATCAGAGTTGATCAGTAGTTTTAAACAGGTGGCGGTCGACCAAACATCGGATGCGATTCGTGATATTGACCTTAAACGCTATATCAATGATCTTGTACAATCGCTTCAGCCACAGTTAAAAAAGCACAATCATCGTGTCCATATTGATTGTCAAGACAACCTCTTCGTACGCTGCGCAGCGGGTGCTCTGTCGCAGATATTTACGAATCTCATAATTAACTCCATATTGCATGGTTTCGAAGGTATCAGCGAAGGCGAAATGAAGATAAAAATTCGTACCAGCACCGATGATAACGATAACGATAGGCTTCATGTGGTTTACTCAGATAATGGACAGGGTATGAATCAGGAGCAGTTAGCCAAGCTATTTGACCCATTCTTTACAACCAAGTTAAACCAAGGTGGGAGTGGATTAGGTACACATATCGTGCGTAACCTTGTCACACAAACATTAGATGGTGAAATCACCGCTACAAGCGAGCCAGGTCAAGGCTTAACGTACACATTTTCTTTTCCGATCATTATTTTAAAATAAAGGCGCTTAATTATGTGGTTTAAAAACGCCCGCGTATATCGTTTTAGTGACACATTCCAACTACCCGAGGACTTTGAGTCTCAGCTTGAGGCGCAAGCGTTCAAACCTTGTGGACGTCAGGATATGACCAGTTTCGGTTGGACGTCTGTATTTGGTGCTCAGAGCGATGTTCTGCATCATGCTGTTGAACAAAGCTACTTAGTGTGTGCTCAACGAGAAGAAAAGGTGCTCCCGGCAGCCGTCATTAACGCAGAGCTTGAGCAGAAGGTCCAGGCGATTCAAGACACCGAGGGTCGTCCTGTCAATGGCAAGGAAAAGAAAAACATCAAGGAAGATATTACGCACCAATTACTACCACAAGCATTTAGTAAGTTCCGTCGAACCTGGGCCTATATTGATTTAAAACGTCAACTCGTCATTGTTGATGAATCCAGCGCTAACAAAGCGGAAGATTTACTTGGACTCCTCCGTGCCAGTCTTGGTTCGCTACCGGTAAAACCCATCGCACTCGCAGAGTCGGCGGAAGTGGTCTTGACCGAATGGTTGACAAAACAGTCGCTTCCCACACGCTTTGATTTGGGTGATGAGCTTGAGCTACGTTCGCCCCAAGCTGATGGTGGCATTATCCGCTGTAAGCAAGAAGACTTAACCCGCGAGGATGTTCAGGCGCACGCAACCGCCGGCAAACAGGTCGTGAAATTAGGCTTGGTTTGGAATGAGCGCATCGAATGCGTACTTGAAGCAGACTGGGCGCTTAAGCGTATTAAAGCGACCGACCAGTTACTTGACGATCAAGATGATTGGAATGATGCATCACCGGAGCAAAAACTAGATAGCGATCTAGCACTCGTCTCTGCCGAGTTAGGGGCCCTGCTAGATGACTTACTGAGTATGTCAGCTAAGTGATGTACGCAAAGCTTGATAACGCTTCTGGGTGGCCTCATCCTCCCAGAAGTTTTGCACGGGGATAATTTCCCGTTGCTGATATTCAGCTAAGGTCATGGCACCTTCGATGGGTTGTGAATGACCCGTCAATAGACTCGCGATGTGAACGATATCGCAATAATTTGCCACGAGCGGATCATTTAAGTCTTCGAATCGGCCGCGATTGAAAAAATACGGCACTTTTATAAGGTTTGGCGCAAATCGCCAGTGCTCAAGCACACTCACGCCCAGACTCCGATCAAAATGCGTAATAGTTTGATTCAGGAACGTCGGATTGGCAAAACTATCATCAAATTCATCGGCAATTTTCAGTATTGGCGCCACACCAATGCGACATACCATCCCAGCGAGCAAAGAAACGTCTTGATGTAGCCGGTTACAGTAGCCGCGCTCATGCAGGTGCTGTGTGACGATAACTGATGCTGCTGCAATGTCACGCGACTCTCTGACAAACTTATCCGCATATTTTTTGACAATATCGTTTTGTGGATTAAAAACTTGTTCGACCGCCATGGCAACCACCAACGTTCGAATTCGGCGAAGTCCAATTCGAGTGAGTGCTTGCATCAAACTCTCTGCACGAGCACGCCCACTCAAGTAGGCGCTATTAGCGAGTCTGATCAAGCGCGCGCTCAATGCTGTATCATGTTGAATAATTGCGGCAAGGTCATGCAGGTTGGTATCTGGGTTGATCGTCGCTTCGCGAATACGTTCTGCTGTTTCTGGCAAACCAGGCAGTTTGAGTTGGTCTCTTTGTATTCTATCCTCAATCAATAAATAAAGTGCATTGGTTGCCGTCATGACTCGTTTCCATACCTTATTGGTTACCCAACTTGCGATATTGTCCACATCGCATTAAATTATCTTAACTCATTTTACTACTATACTGACAAAGTTAAACTTATGTTAAAACAAATTTTCACCATTGCGCCATTGGTTCTTGCTTTATCGGCTTGTACAGAACAAGCAACTTCTCAGGAAACACAAGCGAACCAAACGGCAACTTCTTCAGCTCAGCAAACGTCTGAATATACCGTTGTAAAAGGTGCTGAGGATCGGTTTGGGATTTATACCGATTACACCCTGACGTCTGACATTTCGCATCTGACTGCTAATCAAAAAGACATGTTGGGATTATTGATTGAAGCAGCCAAAATCATGGACGACCTATTCTGGCAGCAAGCATTTGCGCATGACAAACGTTCATTCTTAAACGCAGTGCCATCGCAAGCACAGTCATTTGCTGACATTAATTATGGTCCCTGGGATCGACTCAATGGTGATAAACCCTTCTTACGTGAGTTCAGTGAGAAGCCACCTGGAGCAAACTTTTACCCTGCGGATATGAGTAAAGCGGAGTTTAACGAGCTCGATAGCGATACGAAAGATAGTGAATACACACTTATTCGACGCGACAGTGCAGGCCAACTCAAGGTCGTGCCTTATGCAGAAGCTTATGCTAATGAGTTAAAGCAGGCCGCTAAATTGTTACGCCAAGCAGCCGAGCTAGCAGAGGATCCAGACTTTGCGAAATATTTGAACCTGCGCGCTGATGCCTTTTTAAGTAATGACTATCGTCCATCGGATCTTGCTTGGATGGATATGAAGAACAACGACGTCGACTTAGTAATCGGGCCGATTGAGACCTATGAAGACCAATTGTTTGGCTACAAAACAGCATTCGAAGCCTACGTACTGATAAAAGACAAGCAGTGGAGTGATCGACTTGCTAAATACGCTCAGTTTCTACCCGAGTTACAACGCGGCTTGCCTGTCGAAGATAAATACAAGCAAGAAATGCCAGGCGCGAACGCACAGCTAAATGCCTACGATGCGGTCTACTTTGCTGGTCATTCTAACGCGGGTAGCAAAACCATCGCTATCAACTTGCCAAACGATGAATACGTGCAACTTGAAAAGGGCACTCGCCGCTTACAGCTTAAAAACGCGATGCGTGCTAAGTTTGACAAGATTTTGCGCCCTATTGCAGATCAATTAATTGTTCCAGAGCAACGTGAAAATATCACTTTTGATGCGTTCTTCGCGAATACCATGTTCCACGAAGTGGCTCACGGGCTTGGTATTAAAAACACAATCAATAACAAAGGCACCGTGCGCGCTGCATTAAAAGAACATGCATCAGCACTGGAAGAAGGCAAGGCCGATATTCTGGGTCTATATATGGTGACTCAGTTGTTTGAGAAAGGTGAACTGACCACGGGCACCCTACAAGACTACTACACCACCTTCATGGCAAGTATCTTCCGCTCAGTTCGATTTGGTGCTTCTAGCGCTCATGGTAAAGCTAACATGATCCGGTTTAACTACTTTGCCAATGAGGGTGCGTTTACTCGCAATGCCGACGGTCAATACGCCATCAACATGGAAAAAATGCGCGCAGCTATGACCAGTCTTTCCAAGAAAATCTTGCAATTGCAAGGTGACGGTAACTACCAAGGCGTGGGTGAGCTAGTTCAGCGTCTCGGCGTGATTAGCCCTCAGCTACAGTCCGATTTAGATAAGCTATCGGATGCGGGCATTCCAGTCGATGTTAAGTTTAATCAAGGAAAAGCCGAACTCGGACTTTAAGCTTTCGAGTGATATTCAGCGTGCGCCATGCGGCGCACGCTATCAATTTTGCCTACCGCCCTAACCCTGTGCTAGAATCCGCGCGCTTCAGTGGTTGAACTTTAACCACAGTGTCACATCCGTGTCAGTTCGCTCAACTATACTGCATGCTCCGTACATGTGACATACAAACTAGATGCATTCCATCTCACTGTATTTTTAATTTGGTAACGTTTTATGTGGAAGTCTATCCAGGCAAACTGGTTTTCGAACCTGCGCGGTGATGTACTATCAGGTCTTGTTGTTGCTTTAGCATTGATTCCTGAGGCTATTGCTTTCTCAATTATTGCGGGCGTTGACCCGAAAATCGGGCTCTACGCGTCGTTTGCTATCGCCGTCATTATCTCTTTTACCGGCGGTCGACCTGGCATGATATCCGCTGCAACAGGGGCTATGGCGCTATTGATGGTTACGCTCGTTAAGGAGCATGGCTTACAATACCTTCTTGCAGCCACACTGCTGACGGGGGTTTTACAAATCGTCGCAGGATACTTGAAACTGGGCGAACTCATGCGCTTCGTTTCGCGTTCCGTCGTTACTGGCTTCGTTAACGCGTTAGCAATTCTCATATTCATGGCTCAACTACCTGAATTGACAAACGTCACTTGGCACGTTTACGTAATGACCCTAGCCGGTTTGGGTATTATTTACGGCTTTCCCTATATCCCTGTCATCGGACGCTTGTTGCCATCTCCTTTGATCTGCATTTTATCGCTGACCGTGATTGCCATCTACTTTGGGATAGATGTACGCACAGTGGGTGATATGGGCGAACTTCCGGATACGTTACCCGTATTCCTATGGCCCGATGTACCTCTCAATTTCGAAACGCTTGCTATTATCTTTCCGTACTCATTGGGCTTAGCAATTGTCGGTATGCTTGAGTCGCTGATGACCGCTACCATTGTTGATGACCTCACCGATACATCCAGTGATCGCAACCGTGAGTGTAAAGGCCAAGGTATCGCCAATATCGGCTCAGGACTCCTTGGTGGCATGGCCGGGTGCGCAATGATAGGGCAATCGATTATCAACGTAAAATCGGGGGGCCGCACGCGTCTTTCTACGTTTATCGCCGGTACCTTTTTGTTGATATTGATCTTGTTTTTAGATGAATGGTTAAAACAAATTCCCATGGCTGCGCTAGTGGCGGTTATGATTATGGTGTCAATTGGCACCTTTAGTTGGGATTCGATTCGAAACCTCAAACAACATCCATTGTCTACCAACATTGTGATGCTAGCGACGGTCGCAGTAGTCGTCGCGACTCACAATTTGGCACTCGGCGTATTTGTTGGCGTGTTATTAGCTTCAGTATTCTTTGCTAATAAAGTCGGCCATTATATGGCCGTCACATCGAGCTTAGATGAAGCTTCGTTCTGCCGCACGTACAAAGTTGCAGGACAAGTATTCTTTAGTTCATCAGAGAAGTTTATTGCAGCCTTTGACTTTAAAGAAGGCGTAGATAAGATTGTCATTGACCTAAGCGAAGCTCACTTCTGGGACATTACTGCTGTCAACGCACTGGATCGTGTCGTGATAAAATTTAGACGTGAAGGTGCAAAAGTCGATGTTATTGGGCTGAATAAAGCAAGTGCGACCATTGTCGACCGCTTTGGTGAACATAACCAAAGTGATACCAAAGACTTGATCGGACATTAATTAAGGTAAGTCGTATGAAACACGTTATCGCTTGTATTGATGAGTCGCGTATGGCCAATGCTGTCACGCAATACGCGACATGGTCCGCAAAGCAACTTCAAACACCACTGACGCTTTTCCATGTACTTGACGAAATGCGTTACCCAGTGAATTCGGACATGACCGGAAATATTGGTCTAGGAAGCCGAGAGTCGCTGCTCGAAGAGCTAGCCGAACTCGATGAGCGTCGTAATAAGATAGCCTTAGAGCATGGCCATCATCTGCTTGAAGCAGCAAAAAATCGAGCCGAAGAAATGGGTGCAGAAGACGTGCATGTGCGTCAGCGTCATGGTGATTTGGCTGAGTCACTGACAGCTCTTGAGGATAACCTGCGACTCCTCGTCATTGGCTTACATGGAGCACAAACATGTGACAGCGATCGGCTTGGTCATCAGATTGAAACTATTGTGCGAAATATACATCGTCCAATTTTAGCCGTTCCCCCCAAGTACCATACGCCGACGAACGTCATGTTGGCGTTTGATGGGAGTGATGTGTCACGTAAAGGCGTAAAAATGCTTGCGGAGTCACCTCTTTTTGTCGGCATGCCTATCCATGTGGTGATGGTAGGTGCCGCGACAGCCGATGCAACGGCATCGGTCGAGGCTGCCGTCAGTCATCTGCAAGAATTTCGTCATAAAGTCAGCTATGAGATCCGAGCGGGCGACGTTGAATCAACTTTGCACGATATTCAACAAGAACGTAATATCGATATGCTTGTTATGGGGGCATATAGCCACTCTAAGTTACGTCAGCTATTTATGGGAAGCACCACGTCGAGAGTACTCTCTCGTTCGCAAATACCCGTGCTTTTACTTCGTTAATTTTATTTTTAGGAATTCAGTGAATGACGCCAGATTGGCAAGAATTAGAGCTTGATGATGCGCTCATATCAGTACTTAAAGCAGCCGGTCTCAATAAACCGGCTAAAGTCCAGCAGGCAGCATTGCCAGCCGCAATGGATGGCCATGATCTACTGATCAGCTCGCCCACAGGTACAGGCAAAACCTTAGCGTTTTTGCTTCCTGTGCTACAGCACATGATGGACTTTCCTCGCAAGCAACCGGGGGCTGCGCGCGCACTTATTTTGGCGCCAACTCGTGAGTTGGCGGAACAAATCTATCAACAAGCAGAGATGTTTCGTGCGCTCACAGAGCTCTCTTCTGTCGTTGTTACTGGCGGCGTCAATTACGGTAGTCAGTTGAGCCGACTGGAGCAGAGCCATGATATAGTCATCGCAACCCCAGGCAGGCTATTAGACTTATTAGAAGCCGAGCAATACGAGCTTGAAGCCGTTGAATGGTTAGTTATTGACGAAGCCGATCGTATGCTGGATATGGGCTTTAAAGATGTTGTTAAAGACATTGCGCTGCACGCGCGCAATCGCCAACATGCAATTCTTTGTTCGGCGACGATTGAAAGTGACGGTGTGAAAGCATTCTCGCGTGCGCTGTTAAATGAACCCGAACTTATTGAGGTCACGCCTCCTAAGCGAGAACGCGGTAAAATAATTGAACACGCATATCTTGCAGATACCGATGATCACAAGCGTCAGTTGTTGATGGCGTTATTAAAGCAGCATAGTGGTCGCTCGATTGTTTTTGCGCGCACCCGCGAACGAGTGCAGGCGCTAGCCAGCTTTCTCCAATCACAAGACGTGCCTGTCATGTTTTTACGTGGTGACTTACCACATGCTGAACGACAACAGAAAATCATCGAATTTAAGCGTCGTGATAACGCCGTGTTAGTCGCAACTGATGTAGCTTCTCGCGGACTCGATATTGACGATATTAAATTGGTTATTAACTATGATTTGCCTAAACAGGCAGACGTTTATGTGCATAGAATAGGCCGTACTGCCCGCGCCGGCCAAAAAGGGTTAGCTATTTCACTCGTAGAGGCGCACGATGCACTTCTGTTAGGAAAAATCGAACGCTACATGGAGCATCGTCTTGATAGACGTGTGATTGATGGGCTCAAGCCGCAGTATAAATTTCCATCGACAGACAAAAAGCGTGTTAAGAAGAAGAAGCAAAATAAGAAAACAAAGAAGCGCCGTTAATCGCGGCGCTTTCGATAGAGCCACAGCAAGGTAAAGTAAGCCGTCACGCCCGCAGCATCAGCAAGCCAATCCATTACGTCAGAGCCTCGCCCTGGAATATAATACTGAATCACTTCTATCGCACAGCCATATATGAGTAGCAGTGAGCTTGCGAGTTTACCCGATAGGTCAAAGGCCTTGTGAAGGGTCACGCTCAACAGGAAAAAAGCACTAAAATGAACCCATTTGTCTGCATGAGGGATCATACGGCTCGCTTCATGACTTGGAAACTGCCATAAGAACGCGATGGTGATCACAATTAATAAGCTTAAAAAAATCGCACGCGCAAACATGCGAGAACTCGTTAGGTTACTCAACGTCCTGTCCTTCATACACCGAAACGTTACTGTATCCTGCTTCCTGCAGAAGTAACGTTTGCATTTTACTCATCACACCCTGCGAACAATATAATAGATAGTGATTTGCGTCATCCAGTTTTACAAATTCTGACTGAACCTTGAAGAATGGCATTTCAATCACCTCAAAGGAGGTCGATAGCGGTTGCTCTTCAATTTCGTCGGCTGTTCGAATATCGATGATGACCTTAGGCTTATCTGTCGCTGTATGCTTTATTTGTACTTGGTCCTGTGCTGCCTTAGCAATGTCTTGCATACTAAGTACTTGGGCATTGCGAACGACTTGCTCAATAAGCGACATATCGAGCTTTGCTTCTTCTGCTAAGATAGCTCGCTCATCGGCCTTTACGGTGGGTTTATTGGAAATAACACCACAATACTCTGGGATTGTTTTCGCTAAAGCTTCGGTTCCAATGCGCTTCGCTTGATCAACGATGGTTTGTTTATCCGCTGTAATAAGTGGACGCAATACCAGTGTATCTGTCGCTTTATCGATGACTTGTAAGTTAGCCAACGTCTGGCTCGATACTTGTCCAATCGCTTCACCTGTGACCAACGCTTGCGCTTTTAAAAAGCCCGCAACACGCGTTGCTGCTCGTAGCATTTGACGTTTTAGAACAACTCCCATGGCACCGTTGTCGACGTGGGTCAGAATATCTTCTACGATAGGCGCGAAGTCCACACTGATAAACTTAATGGGATGCGACTTACTGTAACGGTCCCAAAGATAATGACATATTTGCTTAACGGCGACTTCGTGCGCGTCGCCACCGAGATTAAAAAAACAAAAGTGTGTGCGCGCGCCACGACGAATGAAGTCAAAGCTCGCAACACTCGAGTCGAAGCCGCCGCTCATGAGACTCACCACGGTCTCCTGAGTAGGAATAGGAAAACCGCCCAGGCCCTGCCTCCGGGTACCCACTAACTGAATATTTTGCTCAATAATTTGCAAAGTAATTTCATGCTCAGGCGCCTTTAATTGCACTTTTGCAGTCGGTTGATGCTCAAGAAGGTAGCCACCGATGTAGCGCTCCAGCTGTTGTGAAGAGAAATCATGATGCCCTTTACGCTTTACTCTGACCGCAAAGGTTTGTTGAGCGATTTTTTCTAGCCAGAACTGTGCGACCCACTCGGCAAGGATCTCGAACTCATCCAGGGGGCGCTCAACCACCTCAGCGAACCATGAAATCCCTGGCGTACAAGCCAATTTATCAATCACCGCTTGACGCACATCTTCCTCTTCTGAGGGAGTACTCACTTCGATACGGTCCCACAACCATTTTACGTAGAGACCGGCATCTATATCGGCCAACACTTTACGTAGATTATTGGTGAGTACTTTTCCGTAACGCTTACGAACTGAGCGGCTTTTGATGGTGATTTCGGCATGCAACCGTACAACGAACTTCATGGAGGCCCCAGTTTTAGCTAGTCTAAAAACCGATCATTATACGATTTTTTAACGCTGTGAGCCACCCGAGCTAGTCAATTACATCCACCGGATCGGACTCTTTCGCCTTGCCTTGCATAATAGCGATATCAACACGTCGGTTGAGCGCACGATTAGAGGCCGAGTTGTTCGGTACAATCGGTTTTGTATCGGCATAGCCCATCGTAACAAGGCGTGATTGGTCGAACCCGTCTACTGTAGTCATCTCTTCAGCAACAGCGACAGCTCGTTTAGCGGATAAATCCCACTTTGAGGTGTACATCTCAGAAACTAACGGTTGATTATCGGTATGCCCCGAGATCGTGATCTCGCCAGGAATATCTTTAAGCGCTTGTGCCACTTCCCGAATGACTGGCTTAAATTGCGGCTGTAAGAACGCAGATCCCTCTGGAAACGAACCATTTTCTTTAATTCGGATAATAATTTGTTGCCCCAATTGCTCTAATTCTAATGAGCCGGCCTTGATGTTATCACTTAATTGCTCTCGGATACGCTCCATTAGCTCCTTAACTTGCTGCTCTACCGCTGGATCGGACTCGCTTCCGTCAGCGGCCTTCTTGTCCTCCTCGCTGTCAGCTTGCTGTCCACCCCGTTCGACCTGCTTACCTCCTGCAAAGTCTGATTCCCCATCTTGAAACTCCAAGGTTTGTTGGGTCATTTCGACTGTTTGTTGCTGAATGGTCTCGATGGGCGTAGGTTCAGGACGCCCAGGCCGAAATTCCTGCGCAATAATACTTGTTCCCTTGGGTATGTCTTTTACTTCAATTTTATTCTGAACACCCAGCGCATACTTCATAGAGCCGGCAATTTGCTTAAATTTAAGAACATCCATTTCAGAGAAAGCAAGAAGCAGCACGAAGAAGCACATTAGTAGTGTCATTAAATCAGCAAAAGTCGCCATCCACATAGGAAGCCCAGGGGGCGGGCAACGGCATTCTTCTTGATCGTCTGCGGCAGCCATAGGCGCTATTCGTCCTCATTCCCTTCATTGACACGTTTGGATTCGGCGAGGTAATTACGTAGCAAGCCCTCAATAACCCGTGGGTTTTGTCCATCCTGAATTCCTAAAATAGCATCCAAAATGAGCTGCCGGTTCAGCTTTTCCTGTTCCGCTCGCAGCACCAATTTATTCGCAATGGGAATCGCAATCACGTTGGCCAAAAATGCACCATACAGTGTTGTTAGCAATGCAACCGACATCGCCGGACCAATAGCCTTGGGGTCATCCATATTAGCGAGCATCGCAACCAATCCAATGAGCGTACCAATCATCCCCATTGCCGGTGCTACGTCAGCCAAAATTTTAAAAAACCGAGCCCCCTCTTCATGTCGGGTAAAGCTCATGCTGATGTCTTTGCTTAAAGTGTGCTTGACCACTTCCGCGTCATGACCGTCCACCAGCATATCCACGCCTTTCCGAAAAAAAGGATTAGGAATCTCTGCCTCTTCCAGCGCTAGGAAGCCACCTTTACGCGCCGAGTCAGCCATTTCGACGGCACTATCGATAAGTTCTTGAGGGTGTTCTATCTTAAAAAAGAAAGCTTTTACCACGACTTTGCCGGTGGCAAAAAACTGTTGTAGTGGAAAGTTGGCCATAACGATAAACAGCGAGCCACCCACAACAATCAATAAAGACTGAGTGTCAATGAAAAGACCGGGGTCACCACCCAATATCATCGCGGCAACAACAAAGCCTATGGCTCCAATGATCCCAACCAGCGTTGCTATATCCACTCAGCTTCCTCCACTTCACGCGATAAATTTGGCACGTGATCAATTTTAAACATCCCACTCACTGTGGCAACCTATATTGTAAATTTAAGTAAACCACGCATTGATCATCGGCTGACAATCGAGTTTCTTTATATGATAATGAGCCTATATTGAAACTAAAGGTGACGCATTATGGCAAAGAAGGAAGACAACCTATCGTTTGAACAAGCATTGCAACAACTTGAACAGTTAGTGAATGAGCTTGAGCAAGGCGACCTTCCATTGGAGACGTCATTAGAAAAGTTTGAACAAGCCGTAAAGCTATCACGTTTAAGCCAAGCGCAGTTGCAGTCAGCAGAACAAAAGGTTTCAACGTTACTAGAAAAAAACGGCGAACAGGTGCTGAGTGAACAGCACAGTGAGGCGCGCGAGTGAATATTAAGCAGTTTACAGCCGAGGTCCGTAGTGCCGTCGATAACCGATTAAACCAACTGATCGAATCACACATTGCTTCTAGTTCACTTAAAGAAGCCATGGCATACGGCGTCTTACTTGGCGGCAAGCGTATCCGTCCCTACTTAACGATGGCAGTGGCCGAATTATGTGGGGCTGAAACTAACGAGGCTTTGGACGCGGCTTGTGCCGTAGAATTGATCCACGCGTACTCATTAATTCATGATGACTTACCGGCGATGGACGACGATGAACTACGCCGAGGTCATCCCACGTGTCACATTAAGTTCGGTGAAGCGACAGCCGTATTAGCCGGTGATGCGCTGCAAACACTCGCTTTTGAGGTATTAAGCACCAACTTAGAGGCTAAACTTCCCTCTCAACGACGCATCGCGATGATCCAGCATTTGGCCAGCGCCAGTGGTGCTAAAGGTATGTGTTTTGGACAGGCGCTGGATTTAGATGCCACCGGGCGCGCCATTGATGAGCTTGAACTTGAAAAGATACATCGTCACAAAACCGGTGCTTTAATACGTGCCTCTGCGGCACTTGGAGTGCTTGCAGGTAACGACGAAAGCCAACAATACTTAGATCACTTTTGTGATTTCGCCAGCTGGATTGGACTTGCTTATCAAGTTTACGACGATATTCTTGACGTCGTCGGAAACACTGAAGTTATGGGTAAGCCACAAGGTTCAGATGAAGCCCACCACAAGGCGACTTACGTTGCGCTACTGGGGCTTGACGGAGCCAGTGAAAAACTGCTGTCATTGCATCAACAAGCACTACTGTCACTCAACAAGATCCCGTACAATACCCAAAAACTAGAAACATTTTCAGAGATCTTGCTGAAGCGCGATCACTAAGTAATACGAGACCTATGACCAAATTATTAGACGGTATTGAATACCCAACAGATCTACGCAAGCTGCCTACACATCAATTAAACGCGCTCTGTGAGGAAGTACGCGCCTACTTACTGGACTCTGTCAGTCGCAGTAGTGGTCACTTAGCATCAGGGCTGGGTACAGTTGAACTGACCGTCGCTCTGCACTACGTCTACAACACACCAAAAGATAAGTTAGTTTGGGACGTTGGTCATCAAGCCTATCCCCATAAGATTTTAACAGGACGAAAAAAGGCGCTGCATACAATCAGACAGAAAGATGGTTTGCACCCATTCCCATGGCGGGAAGAAAGTGAGTATGACGTTTTGTCTGTTGGTCACTCCAGTACCTCAATCTCAGCAGCATTAGGTATGGCGGTTGCCGCCCAGCGCAGTGGTTCTAACGAAAAGGTCGTCTCGATAATTGGTGACGGTGCAATGACAGCCGGCATGGTCTTTGAAGCGATGAACCATGCAGGCGATATTAAGCCTGACATGTTAGTGGTACTAAATGATAACGACATGTCGATTTCTGAGAATGTAGGTGCCTTGAATCAGCATTTCGCGCGTCTTTTGTCGGGGCGTTTCTATACCAAAATACGTGAGCAAGGCAAAAAACTGCTTAAGCCGTTACCGCCCATCCATCACTTAGCTAGCCGTGCTGAAGAGCATATGAAAGGTATGATGGCACCCGGTACTATCTTTGAAGAGCTCGGATTTAATTATATTGGTCCCATTGATGGGCACGATGTGGACACCTTAGTTGAAACGCTGCGTAATATGAAGCACTTACGCGGTCCACAGCTGCTTCACGTAGTCACGCAAAAGGGAAAAGGCTATCGGCCTGCAGAAGCCGATCCTATCGGTTATCATGGCGTGCCTAAATTTGATCCGTCGCTGTCCAAGCTACCGGCGAAAAAGCCCGGAATCCCAAGTTACTCAGAGGTGTTCGGTGATTGGTTGTGTGATCACGCACAAGACGATGCCAAGTTAATGGCCATTACCCCTGCAATGCGAGAGGGGTCGGGAATGGTCAAATTCTCAAAACTTTATCCCGAGCAATATTTTGATGTCGCTATCGCCGAGCAGCACAGCGTAACTTATGCGGCTGGGCTCGCCATTGCTGGTCTTAAACCTGTTGTGGCTATTTATTCAACCTTTTTGCAGCGCGCCTATGATCAAGTCATTCATGATATTGCGTTACAAAATCTCGATGTATTGTTCGCTATTGATCGCGCAGGTATTGTTGGTGCAGACGGACCTACTCACCAAGGTGCATTTGACTTAAGTTACCTCCGTTGCATTCCAAATATGGTCGTTATGACACCCAGTGACGAACAAGAGTGTCGCGATATGCTTTACACTGGCTATTGCCATCAGGGACCTGCTGCAGTCCGCTATCCCCGTGGTAGCGGTACCGGTGTCACATTACGAGAACACGATAAGTTACTTACGTTAGGTGAAGCAAACATCATACGTCAGGGTAACGACGTTGCGATCCTAAACTTTGGCACGTTGCTACCCGAGGCTATCGCGGTCGCCGAAGATATCAATGCAACAGTAGTCGATATGCGCTTTGTGAAGCCACTTGATAAGCAAGTCGCGATTGATTGTGCTCGTCGCCATCAACTTGTTGTAACGCTTGAAGAAAATGCCATCGCAGGCGGTGCAGGTAGTGCCGTAAACGAAGCACTGGCGAATTCAGGAATCAATACTCAAGTTCTAAATATTGGTTTACCTGATGAGTTTATAAAGCACGGTAGTCAAGATGAGGTTAAACAAGAAATTGGACTGAGCGCTACGGCGATTAAGTCGCGTATACAAGACTATTTAAACAGCTAACAGGCGCCACGCGCCTACAAAAACCAGTCACGACCGATTGTTGTCGCAAGTATCAGTTGTAAAACGAAGTTGCTCGCTATCCCCGCGAGCACGTCATCTAACATAATACCTGTTCCGCCATGCAGGCGTTTGTCCAACCAGCTAATTGGCCATGGTTTGAGAATGTCGAATACGCGAAAGACCAAAAAGCCGACCATAAGTAAAGCCCAGTTAGCTGGCATGGCCCACATGGTAAACATCAAGCCGACGAACTCATCCCAAACAATTGCTGGATGATCGTGTACACCCATTTTATCGGCCGCACTGCGACAAATATAGATGCCTAGCAGGGTGCTAAGCGCGACAAACAGGCTATAGCTAGTGATGTCTAACCAAAGCATACCGTAGACCAATGGAACAGCAGCCAACGTGCCGAACGTGCCTGGTGCCTTTGGTGCTAGTCCAGAGCCAAATCCAAGAGCAAGTAAATCAACTGGATTCGCAAGTGAAAGCCCGGGAAATCGGCGCATATTAGGACACTCCAAAATGGTTGTAACCCAATTCAATTTTAGGGAGTTCCCACGGCTCCCCTTGGTAAGTCATTCTCACCTGACGTGTCTCATCCTTTACCATTCGACCGATACAGATAGGTTTGTCTTTTAGATGTGACGTGATGGTTTCAAGTCGTCCGCGATTCTGCTCTGGTACAGTAAACAAAAGTTCATAGTCATCACCCGCAGTTAACGCCAATGAAAACGCCTCATCCAAGTCGAGAGTTTCAGTTAAAGCCATCGATAAAGGCAATTTATCAAGCTCTAACTGAACGCCCATTTGAGCGTTTGTAGGCAACAAATGAGACAAGTCTGCCAATAGGCCGTCTGAAACATCGATGCAACTATTAGCAACACCACGTAATAGCTGCCCTAAAGCGACTCTCGGAGTGGGATAGTGCAATCGATTAATTAATGACTGTAAATGGCGATGAGTTGCCGACAATTCACCTTGTAATAACCGCAATGCTAAACCCGCATCACCTAACGAGCCACTCACGTACAGCCAATCTCCAGCCCGCGCTTGATCGCGTCTAATCGCCGTACCGCTGGGCACAACGCCTTGAGCAGTATAAGTCAACGTTAAAGGACCACGCGTTGTATCACCACCTATCAAATCACACTCATAGTAGTTTGAGATCTCTTTTAAGCCTTCGCTAAAATCGTGCAGCCAATCAGTATCAACTCGCGGTAAAGTCAGTGCCAGACTTCCCCAACTCGGCACTGCCCCCATCGCCGCTAAATCACTTAAGTTCACTGCGACTAATTTGTGTCCAATTGCACGTGGGGGGGTATTTTTATCAAAATGAACGCCCTCGACCATGGTATCCGTCACAGTAACGAGTTGATGATCTTCAGGCACTTCTGTCACAGCGCCGTCATCTCCTACGCCAACGATGACATCGCCACGATAAGATTCAGCTTTAAAGTAGTGTTCAATCAGATTGAATTCGTCGAGTTTTGGAGTCTGTCTCATAAGGGAGAAGAGCGGCGCACCGCTCTTTTATTATTGGCGGGCAGGTCTTAATGCATCGACAGCTTTGTCGAGTACACCATTCACAAAGCGGTGGCTATCATCAGCACCGAACGACTTGGCTAATTCGATAGCTTCATTAATTGCTACTTTATAGGGTACATCGTAACGTTCACGTAGCTCATACGCAGCGATACGTAGGACCGCAAGCTCTACCGGATCCAATTCGCTGATCGGTCGATCAAGATAGGGTGCTATCGCCTCATCTAGGCTTTTATAGAACGCACCCACTCCTCGAAGCAATTCCAGAAAGTAATCCACATCAACTTTACTGGTGTCATTGTCGGTTAGAAACTGTGCTTCTATCTCATTAAATGTGTTTTGCGATAACTGCCATGAGTAAACCGCTTGTACTGCAAGCTTTCTCGCTTTTCTGCGTGCTGCTGGTTTCATTCTTAACGCGTTCCTGTTAAATCTTATCCAAGACGTTAACCATCTCTAACGCACTTAATGCTGCTTCAGAGCCTTTATTACCGGCTTTTGAACCGCTGCGCTCGATGGCTTGTTCCAGCGTGTCAGTGGTAATAATACCGAACGCCACTGGTAGACCAAATTCCATAGCAACTCGGCCTAAGCCGCTATTACTTTCACCAGCGACAAAATCAAAGTGCGGTGTTCCACCTCGAATAACTGCGCCGACCGCAATAATCGCATCAAACTTATCCGATTCTGCGAGTCGCTTCGCGGTTACTGGGATTTCGTAAGCACCCGGCACTCTAACCACCGTAATATCGTCATCTGCGACCTGACCATATTGCTTTAGTGTCTGCACAGCGCCCTGAAGGAGGCTTTCAACGACAAAGTGATTAAAACGAGAGACGATAATAGCAAACTTTTTACCTGGTGCGTTTATGCCACCCTCAATGATATGCATGCTTGGAATTCCTTGTGATCTCAATAATGCGCAAATAATACCATATTTTAACGTTATTTTCGGGCTAACGTATAAGAATAAAATACTTCATGTGTATCCCTATTCATCGCCACCTTTCGTGCTGCGCTATTATCCAATACAGCGAGCGCCGATTGGTTTGACTCAGAAACAGGGAATAGCACTTGACCCCAGGGCCAGCTAGCTCTTAACCAGTCGGTCGTCAGCGCAAACAAATCATTATGTAGGTTATCGGCGACTGCCTTTTTCCCTAACCACCACGTCACTTCCGCTTGAATATTGCTGGTATCAAGCGCAGCACCATTACCACGCTCTGCTGAAACTGGAGCAAAGTACACCATGCCAACCACTTTGTTCCGTTTTTTATCAGTGACGACAAAGCTAAAGCCATTTTTTTGCAACATCTGCTTTAGCAGATGTTGCACCATCGATGAGTTCTGTTCTTCCGACGTTTTACTACTGGGCCAGCTCCATCCAAGCTGATGATACAACCAAGCTTGAGAGTCCATGTAAGCGCGATAGATGGCACTGGCATCATCAGCTTTAAGTGCTGTTATTTCGAGTCGAGAGGACTCAATACGCTGCCCCATTGACCAATCGTCTTGCCAAAACTCGGCTGCGCCGAGGTTTTCACTCAGCGCAAGAGCGAACACAGTCCAAAAAATGATACAAAGACGCCGAACGACCATTACGCGCGCTTACCCTGTGCATGAGCGAAAAACGACTTTACACGTTCCAACTCACGTTCGATTTCGCCATTAATCATCATCGCAGGGCCTATATCAATTGCTTTACGAGCAAAGTCCATCGCAACGGGCACAACCGGTACGTTTGCCTGCTTTGCAATATGCAAAAAACCTGACTTCCATTGCTTCACTTTTTTGCGAGTGCCCTCGGGCGTAATCACTAAAACTAATTCGTGCTTGGTCTTAAACTCTTCAACCATTTTACCAACGACACCATTCGCGGCAGAACGATCAATCGGGATGCCTCCTAATTTGAGCATTAAACGCTTAATAGGGAACCGGAACAAACTCGCTTTCCCCAAATAGTTCAGCTTTAAGCCCATTGCGAGCATCACAAACACGCCAACAGGGAAATCCCAATTTGAAGTATGCGGCGCAATGGGGATGATTGCCTGACGGCTATTTGGCATGGAACCATTAATTTTCCATCCCCCCATTAATCGCATCCCCACTCGCCCTATCCAACGCAAAAAGCGATTCCCCTGTGACGGGAAATCGCCCTCTAAATTATTAGGTATTGAATCTTGATTTTCTGTCATTAATTCTCTCGAAACGCTGCTTTTACTTCTCTTAACTTAGCCTTGATTCGTTCAATATTGTTCGGTCCCATGCGCAATAGCTGCTTCTGTGCTGGCGGTAAGGCCTCAAGCGACGAATCGTGATACGTGTACATGACACTGTCATCGTCGACTTGCACCAAAGACTCTGGCACGGGTGTTTCTAACAACACGTTAATTGCTTCTATAATCGCATTTTTGAATTCACTGTCAGGGTAACCGATTTCACCGTATGCCTGTTGAAGTAACGGTTTAAACAACTCGTAATTATCCACTAATGCATTGGCATCCAGGCTGGTAAACCAGTCAACGATAGGATCGTAACGTTGATAGCTTTGCTCATCAATATATAAGTCGCCCTCGACTTCAATCACTGAGAACCGACCATCTGGGCGCTGCACTACGGTTCTGTCAGTCACCAACATGCCATTTCTTAGGTTATCGATAATAACCACAGCGTCTTTAATCAGTTGCGAGCTCTTCAGTGGCTGTATCTCTATGCCACTATTATCCAATTCTTGCAGCACTGTCGGGGTGCTCTCGTTGAGATCAGGTAGCGTGATAGCCGGTTCTGGCTCTTCCACCACTTCGGTGGTCGGCTCTGGCGTCGCTGCTGGTTCAGGATCTGGTTCTGGCTGCGGCTGTGGCTCAGGCTCTTTCGGTTCGACCGCAGGCGCCTCTTCAGGCTGCTTTGGCAAATTCATCGACTGTGTCTGTTTTGCCTCGTTGTTATTTGAGCCACTTAACATCCACCAACTAACGCCACCAATAATAATAGCGACAATAATAACCGCAACGACCCAGCGAGCGGTGTTGCTACTGCTTTCTTTACCAGGATAATTATCTTGTTCTGCCATGCCCTGCGGTCCTCATTGTTGCAATAGATTAAGGTCGTTCGCTTTCAGCGCGCTTGAATACAAGTTCTTTTTCGTTAGATTCAGATTCTGAAAAACGATAACCCGCATAGTCAAACGCTTTTAAATCAGACACATTTTCAGGCTTTTGGTTCACCATAAAGCGCGCCATTAACCCTCGTGCTTTCTTCGCATAAAAACTAATGACCTTAAACTGGCCGTTTTTTTCATCCTTAAACACTGGCGTAATGAGCTGAGCGTTCAATGCCTTTTTGTTGACTGATGAAAAGTACTCGTTAGAAGCCAGGTTGACCAATACATCGCTGCCCGTTTGCTTCAAATCCGCATTGAGCATTTCAGTAATTTGGTCACCCCAAAACTCATAAAGATTTTTACCGCGCTGATTATCGAGCTTAGTCCCCATCTCGAGACGATAAGGCTGCATCAAATCAAGCGGTCTTAGCAAGCCGTATAATCCCGACAAAATTCTAAGTTGCTGTTGCGCTGATCGCACTTCTTCGTGAGTCATTGATTCAGCATCTAAGCCCGCATAAACATCACCATTAAATGCGTAAATGGCGGGTCGTGCATTATCTTCATTAAATGGACGGGTCCACTCAGTAAATCGAGCCGCATTTAAACCCGCCAATTTGTCACTGATCTTCATCAGCGATCCAAGCTGCTGTGGAGTCAGCTCGCGGCAACGTTGAACCAGTATTTCAGCCTCATCAAGCAACCGAGGTTGCGTTGCTTCTACCGCAAGATGTTCGGATTCATAATCTAAATTCTTGGCCGGCGAAAGTACCGCGAGCATATTAATCTCCTATGAACTATTGCAGCGGATCTTGATCCGCACCTTCTTTTTCGACTTCTGTTGGCATCAAATCGTCACGGCTAACACCTAACGATAACGCTACGCTGCTTGCTACGAAAATTGACGAATAAGTACCGACAAACACACCAAATAATAGCGCAGTAGCAAAGCCATGGATCAACTGTCCACCAACAAAGAACAGCGCCAACAACACCAAAATAGTGGTTAATGAGGTAATCAACGTACGGCTCATGGTATCCGTTAACGCTCGGTTAATAACCTGCGTTGGTGTCAACTTAGCGTACTTACGGAACGTCTCACGTACGCGGTCCGAGACAACCACAGTATCGTTAATTGAGTAACCTATCACCGCAAGAAGTGCCGCCAACACGGTTAAGTCAAACTCGAGACCCAAAGCCGAGAACAAACCTAGGGTTAAAATAACATCGTGCGCGAGTGCTGAAACAGCACCAACAGCCAAACGCCATTCAAAACGCATTGCGATGTATATCAAGATACATATCAACGCGGTCAGCATCGCTAACCCGCCCTGTTCGACAAATTCGTCACCCACGTTAGGTCCCACAAATTCGATCCGACGCATTTCGATGGAATTATCAATTCCTTCACGCAGGGTCGTTAAAATTTGTGTTCCCAGCTCCTCCGCTTTTACACCCTCTCTAGGTGCCAATCGGATCAATAAATCTTGCTGGGTGCCGTAGTTCTGCACCACGGCATCATCAAAACCACCGGCTTCAAGCGTACTGCGAACCTGATCAAGCTCAGCCGCTTGTGGAAAACCGACTTCAATAAGCGTTCCGCCAGTAAAGTCTAAGCCAAAGTTAAGTTTGTTTACCGATAACGAAACAATTGACGCGATAAGGAGCAAGCCACTGATGAGCGCGAATACTCCACGGAAGCGCATGAATCCTATGCGTTCTTTTGTTTTAATAAACTGTCTCATCATTCACCCTAAATTGATAACTTGCTTAAACGCTTACCACCCCATACGGAGTTTACTATCGCTCGCGTGCCTACTATTGCAGTAAACATCGAAGTGATAATACCGATCGCCAATGTAATGGCGAATCCTTTAACCGGGCCATTACCTACGGCAAAGAGGATAATCGCAGCGATCAACGTGGTAATGTTCGCATCAGCGATGGTCGACAAGGCACTATCATAACCATGATGAATCGCTTGTTGCGGACTTCGCTTAGCGCGTATTTCCTCGCGAATACGTTCGAATATCAGCACGTTAGCATCGACCGCCATACCGACTGTCAGAACGATACCTGCCATACCAGGAAGAGTGAGCGTTGCACCCGGTATCATCGACATAACACCAATGATAAGCACGATATTAGCTGCCAAAGCCATGTCAGCAACAAGACCAAACTTACGGTAATAGATAACCATAAATAGGAGCACTAACACCAAGCCCCAAATAATCGCTTGAGTACCTGCATCGATATTTTGTTGACCTAAACTCGGACCCACTGTCCGTTCTTCAACAATTTGAATCGGCGCAATCAACGCACCCGCACGGAGCAAGAGTGAAAGGTTTTGCGCTTCTTGCGGACCTACACCGGTGATACGGAAGCTGCTACCTAAACGAGATTGAATTGTTGCCACACTGACGACTTCTGCTTTCTTATTAAATTGCAGGTTACCCTCAGCATCGCGTTCGCCGGTTGATTCATACTCCATGAATACCGTAGCCATTGGTTTGCCGACATTGTCTTTGGTCGCCAATGACATCTTGTCACCGCCAACACCATCCAACTCGATATTTACCTGAGGACGGTTATATTCGTCGTAACCAACGCCCGCATTAACAATATGGTCGCCTGTTAGAATCACATCCTCTTTTAACAGCTGTGGACCGCCATTACGCGAAGGGAGTAACTCACTACCAAACGGTACTCGACCATTGACTGCATCTCGTACATCATTTTCGGTATCTACCATGCGAAACTCGAGCGTCGCTGTCGCACCCAAAATTTCTTTAGCACGCGCTGTATCCTGCACGCCAGGCAATTCCACGACAATGCGATTTGCGCCTTGACGCTGGATAACAGGCTCCGCAACACCAAGCTCGTTAACCCGATTACGCATGATAGTAATGTTTTGCGACACCGCATAATCACGCGTTTCCGCGAGTTTTTGCTCGGTCATTCGCATGGTTACAGTATTGGTTTCTGCATCGACAACCATTTGATAGCCTTGATAACGACCATCTAAATACTGCTCTGCCTGTTGAAAGTCTTCATCTGAACGAAGCTCAACGTTAATGGCATTATCTTCAACGCTCACATTAGTGTAACGAATACGCTCCTCGCGCAGAGAGCTACGAATAGTATCTTTCATACCATCTAAGATCTTGCGCATGGCTTCGTTCATATCGATTTCCATCAAGAAATGAACGCCACCACGTAAATCTAGGCCCAATTTCATGGGTTCAGCACCAATACTTTTCAACCAACTCGGCGTTGCTGGTGCCAAGTTAAGGGCAACAATATAGTGCTCACCTAAGCGCTTATTGAGAGCTTCACGCGCTTGTAGTTGCTCTTTATCGGAGCTCAGTCGTACGAGTACTTGTTCTTGCTCAAGCGCAATCGATTTAGGTGAGATGTCTTCTGACTTAAGCGTTTCGCGAACTAGATCAAGCGTTGCGGCATCTACTGTTGCTTGACGATCTGCGGAAATTTGTACTGCGGGATCTTCGCCGTAAATGTTAGGCAGCGCATACAGCGCTGCCAACAAAATAACGAAAATAACGAGCAGGTTTTTCCACAACGGGTATTTATTTAACACGTCGTGCCTACCTTACATTTTCTATTAGAGAGACTTCATTGTACCTTTAGGAAGAACAGAGGTTACAGCTGCTTTTTGTACTGTCACTTCCATTTCTTCACTCAGCGCGATGACGATAAAATCTTTGTCATCGCTCACTTTAGTAATTTTGCCAACCATGCCGCCTTGAGTGAGTACTTCGTCACCCTTGCTCAGCGAGCCAATGAGCTCTTTATGCTGCTTCATACGCTTCGCTTGTGGACGGTAAATCAGAAAGTAAAATACCAAACCGAATAATAGCAGCATGATGATCAATTCCATGCCGCCACCTTGAGCAGCTGCACCATCTTGCGCGTACGCAGGGCTAATAAAAAAACTCATAATGTTTCCTCAATTGATGTTGCTTTATAATATTTTAACGCCACCCATTTCAGATGAGGGCTGATTTCTTAATTGCAAGTGCTGGCCGCACAGTTTATCGGATTTTTGCCGTGTTTAATATGCCTAACTTTCAACCTATATTGCTAAACCCATCGCTTTAAGCCGACGCCTCAAACCTACTTGGGATACTTTCAATGCCCACATCATTTTTTCTGTATCACCATTGTACCGTTCATAGTGCTCTCGAATCGTCATCTCATCTAAATCCTGCGCTGTTTGAATCCCATCGAAGCGCTGAATAAGCTGATAAACAGAGGCTCGGGATATGTTCAGTTCCCGTGCAGTTGCTTGCAACTCAAAGCGGTTATTCTGTAAAGACTCGATGAGTTCATCTTTGCTGACACTGTTAGGCTTACGCGATTTTGTCACTTTTTTGCTGCTGGTTTGCGCTGCTGATTCTTGTTTGTTTGCAAGAATATTAATCAGCTGCGGATCCAAATATAGGCTCTCTTTATCACGGCTATCAATGACAATCTGTCGCGCAACGTTACGCAGTTGTCGCACATTCCCAGGCCAATTAAACATTAACAACTGTACGACTAAGTCAGTAGGGACCTCGGCTGTCATCGCCTTCTCCGCATGAACGCGCGCCCACTGTTCAGCGACAAAGTGATAAAATAACAAACCGATGTCTTCTCGCCGGTCGACCAGGTTCGGAACAAAGAACTGATAAGCTGACAACAAATTATTTAATCGCCACAAGACCGAGCTTTTATTTTCTGGACAGTTGTCGTAAGTGCTTGTCAGCATGAATCGACACTTTAGGGCGACCGAGTTAGCATCATTTACTGCCAATACTTTCTGGGCTTTAAACGCCTTAAATATCAGTTCATGGACTTTTTCTGAGGCGTCCTCTAAGTCTTCTAACAGTATCGTTCCACTGCCTGCTTGCTCCAACCAGCCTCTTTTTCTCTGACCATTGCGAACCACGCCAAATAACTCTTCTTCGGCAACCGCATCATGTATCGCGGCGACATTCACTGAAATGAACGGTTCATTGGCTTGATCACTGTACTCGTGAATACTGCGTGCAACGTGCTCTTTACCAACACCTGCTGCTCCTCGAATCATGACCGGTAGGCTGAGTCGTGCAATATTTTTTGCTTTATCTCTCACCGCCGCAATATCGGGACTAATACCTAAAATCATGTTGTCATCAGGAACAATCATGTGTTGCAGAGGTAAAAACTTTAAAATGAGTACGACCTTCTGACTCAAGGTCAAAATAACGCCCTCATGCATATCGTCGGCCGTTAACAGGTACTCTTGCTGAAGCGAACGGCCTGGGATCGAAACTTCCGTACTCGTACTGTGAGCGCGAACACGGAACAACTCATCAGAGTCTTTTTGAATGATTAGAGGTGAGCGGCTGATGTGTTGATCAGCCAGCGGTTTACCTGCATATCCGCTTTTTGAGAATTCAGGACGATTACGACTAACATAGCTACGACCCTCACGATCTAAGTCGAGTAATGGCGCGACTTCTCCCACTCGGTTGAGATTTGGGTGAAGCGCAATTACCAACATAGGAACCGCAGCTTGCTGCTTATCCAACGAGTCATCAACATGTTGTGTTTTAATATCGGATATATCCATAGCTTGCTAGTCCTTAAGCATTCTCGTCGTCAACTACAATATAATACTGTGGTGACCTAAAAACTGCTACATTTCTCGTCCCATCTATGGCACTGTTGGCTTTATTTTATCTGCGAAAGCGCCAAGACTAAAATGTCCTCAATTGATCTCTTATTTTACCTTACCGACTTAACAGGTGTCGCGGTATTTGCGGTAGCAGGTACATTACTTGCGTTCCGTAAAAAAATGGACGGCTTTGGCGTTATCATTCTCGCCTCCGCAACCGCCATTGGTGGGGGCACAACGCGCGACCTGATTTTAGGCCTTCCGGTGTTTTGGACACACGACCCAACTTACATTTACGTCATTATCGCGGCCGCCTTGCTTACTATCATTTGGCTAAGATTTAAGTCTTATATTCCTATCAACACATTATTAGTGGCCGATGCTTTTGGTTTAGCATTTTTCGCGACCATGGGCGCACAGAAGACCCTCGCAGCCGGCTTTACGCCCTTTATCGCTGTTATTATGGGAACCGTATCAGCGTGCTTTGGCGGCATGTTACGAGATGTGCTCGCTCGTGATGTTCCCATGGTATTAAAAAGTGAACTCTATGCAACGACATGCATCATAGGCGCTACAATTTATACAGTGCTTGTTCCCTACTTCCCTGTAACCGCATTAGTGGCGAGTATGCTGGTAACCTTAGTCGTCCGACTCGGGGCTATCAAATACCAGTGGTCGCTCCCCGTATTTAAAGAGTATGAGCACCACTAGCCATGTTATCTATCGGTTGGATCATCACCGTTGCCGTCGCTTATTTGTGCTTATTGTTCTTTATCGCCTATCGCGGTGACAACCTCAGTAGAAAGCGCGTAAAACCTTATCGTTATGCGCTAGCTCAAGGCGTTCATTGCACTTCTTGGGCGTTTTTTGGCACCGTCACGCAGTCTGCTATTTATGGTTGGTCGTTTGCCCCGACCTACGTCGGAGCTATTTTAGTTTTCCTGATTTTTCACCGTCTTCAGTTGCGTTTACTCAGCTATTGCAAGCAACAGAATATTACGTCAATTGCTGACTTAGTCGGAAGTCACTTTGGGCGCTCCTCAATACTCTCGGGGTTTATTGCAATCACTGCGCTTGTCGCCGTTGTACCCTATATCTCACTACAACTGCGGGCTGTAACAGCGAGTGTAACGACCCTGACAGGAGTCGCAACAGGTTCAAATACGTTTTTTGACTTAGCCTTGTTGGTCACACTTGCCATGGTGAGCTTTGCATTTTTATTTGGTACGCGTCGGCTGTCTTTAGCCGAGCAACATAATGGCTTGATGGACGTTGTCGCCTTTGAATCTATCGTAAAGTTGGTTGCTTTTATGATAGTCGGCGTTTTTGCTTGTTGGTCACTATTTGATGGCATGCTCGATCTTGCTCAGCAAAGTTTGGCAATACCTTCCGTCACTTCCATTTTAGAAGGGCGCCCAGATGGCGTCTATATTTTCATTGTGCACGCGTGTCTGGGGGCGTTATCGATGTTTTGCCTCCCACGTCAATTCCACGTCGGCTATATTGAGTGCAACCACCCTGATGAACTAAAAGCGGCCCGGTGGGCCTTTCCCCTTTACTTATTTGCTATCAACTTTTTTATTTTACCCATCGCACTCGCCGGCTTAGTCCTCGCCCCTGAATACGCACATACCGATATGTTTATGCTAGCGCTTCCCATTATCGCCGATCGCCCGGATATCAGTATTGTCGCGTTTATTGGCGGTTTGTCAGCGTCAACAAGCATGGTACTCATTGCGCTATTAGCGCTTAGCATCATGATGTCAAATGATGTCGTCATTCCAAGTTGGCTGCATTTATTTAAGCATCCGCGGCGAAAACTGTCGCCCCGCTTAGTACTCAACATCCGACGCGTTACCATTATTTTGGTCATGTTATTAGCTTATGGCTATTATCAGCTCACTTTGGATTCATTGCCGCTGGTTAACTCGGGGTTGATTGCATTAGCGCTACTTGCCCAATTGGCGCCCGGTATTCTTGCAACGGTACTGTGGCCAAGAGCCAGCGGTTTGGGCGTCGGTGCTGGGATACTCATGGGATGGAGCATTTGGATTTGGCAGTTGTTGCTGCCGGCGTTAAACACCACGCAACCCATGCTCGACACCGAGCTTGCCGATGGCGTGGTCTTGAGTTTAACGTTAAACTTCTCTGTGTTCTGGCTTATTTCTATGCTTCGGCCACAAATGCCTCAAACCGCCGTCCCCGCGATCAGAGATTCCATCGAGTCGAGTCGTCTAACTTGGGCTAAACTTTATACCGTTCTATCTACTTTTTATACAGACGCACAATTACGCATTATCCAACGTCGACTCGATATCGATCTCTTCTCACAGGATAACCACGCAATCGTGCCTGCGGATGTCATGGTGCGTGTCGAACGCGAACTGTCAGCCGTTATCGGTACCTCTGCAAGCCGATTATTACTGGAGTCTGTATCCGAACAGGGTTCGCTATCTGTTGATCGGATGGTCGATTGGGCCGCCGAAGCATCAAAACTCTATCGATTCAATCGGGAGTTATTACAAGCATCCGTGGAAAATATTCCTCAAGGCATCAGTGTCATCGATCAAAAGCTTCGCTTAGTCGCATGGAATCAGCGCTATGCAGAGATTTTTGCTTATCCAGATGGGATATTAGAAACCGGTATTCCCGTCGAGAAACTTCTGCGCTTTAACGCCCAACGCGGTATGCTGAGTTCTCAGGAGAGTGATGTCGAAAGAGAAATTCAAAAACGGCTTGATTACTTACGCTCAGGCAGTGCTTATTCATACCAGCGCCAGCAAGGTGAGCGAATCATTGAACTGCATGGCAACCCAATGCCAGGTGGCGGTTTTGTAACCACCTACAGCGACATTACTGAAAAGGTGGTTGCTCAAGATCAATTACGACAGATTAATGAGGAGCTTGAACAGCGCGTCGCAGAGCGTACTGAGCAGTTATTACTTGCGAAGCAGGCAGAAGAATATGCGCATCGGAGTAAATCGCGATTCTTTGCCGCAGTAAGCCACGACCTGATGCAACCGTTCAATGCCGCCAGTTTGTTTACCGATATACTCGTGACTAAATCAACCGACGCGCAACGTCCAATTACCAACCATCTAAAGCAGTCGTTAGAGCAAGCAGAGGAACTACTTACGATGCTGCTCGACATGACAAAACTCGATAGTGGACACCTTACACCCGAATATCAAACGTTTGAACTCAACTCGGTCTTGAGCCCGTTAGTAGAGCGCTATCGGTTTATGGCGCAAGAGAAGCACTTAGCGTTTCACTATCTCGACAGTCGGGTAAGAATTCGCAGCGATCGCCGATTACTGACACGAGTGTTTCAGAACTTGTTATCCAACGCGCTTCGTTATACACACAGTGGGCGGGTTAGCGTGGGCTGCAAGCGTAGAGGTGAACAAATCACCGTTTGGATTATTGATACCGGTCCTGGTATACCAGAACATAAACAACGAGAAATTTTTCAAGAGTTTCACCAACTACAAAGTGAGACAGACAATCCCGGGCTAGGACTTGGTTTATCGATCGTTGAACGTATTTGTCGCCTCATGAACTTACCTCTCACATTACGCTCTGTGGTTGGCAAAGGTACAGGCTTTGGAGTTACTTTTACCGCACTCCCAGTTGCAAACGCGCCCTCAAGTCTTAACCTCGGGGAGGAGGTTGACACCCAGGAGCTATTACTGAACGAATTCCGCGTTTTAGTCATCGATAATGACCCGCAAGTGCTCTTTGCAACCAGCGCTCTTTTAAAAGGATGGGGTGCTCAGGTGGTTACTGCCGAGGATATCAGCGATATTCATTCACTCGCACCCTGTGATTTAATTTTCGCTGATTACCATTTAAACCATGGTCAAACAGGGGTCAATGCCATACAACAGTTGCGGACACACTGGCGAAGCGATACGCCTGCTATCATCAACTCAGCTGATCCAACCGAATCGGTGCGTCAGGCCGCGATGGCCGTTGAAGCATACTTTATTCCAAAGCCACTTAAAGTCGGCGCACTAAAACGCTTACTCAAGCGTATCCGAGGCGGATAACATCTGCCGGAAAAGAATCCCTGCTTGAGTACGGTTTACGCAATGGAGTTTTCTTAAAATCGCTGAAACATGTTGCTTGATAGTGGTTTCCTGTACACCTAAATCAAACGCAATTTGCTTGTTCAAGCGACCATCTGCAATCGCTTTAAGCACTTTTAGCTGTTGCGGCGTTAAGCTTTCGAGACTGCGTGCAAAGTTCACCACCTCTTGGTCCGTCTCGGTCAAGTCAACGAGTCCTTCGGGTAGCCAGTTATCTCCTGCTAATACCGTTTCCACCGCGGCCGCCCACTCGGGTAAGGGCACCGATTTAGGAATATAAGCGCTCGCCCCCAATGCCATTGCCTGTCTTATAATATGGGCGTTTTCATTCGCAGAAACAATAACAACTAAGACATCGGGAAATTGGCTTCGTAATAACGTTAAACTTGTCAGCCCTTCATTGCCAGGCATCGACAAATCCAAGAACACCAATTCTAATTGCGGGTTTTGTTTGAGTAATGACTCTAACTGAGTGAAGCTAGAAGCCTCGAGAACTTCGGATTCAAGCGTTTCGCCAAGCGCTTGTTTAATTGCGGCGCGAAAGATCGGGTGATCATCTGCAATGATGGCGCGTGCCATGGACCTAAATACCGTGTTAAGCATTTGTTGATGCCACCATGCTAACCAGTTTTAAGGAAATATGCCAGCGCGAGCATTGCCCGCGCTGGCACGGTTGCTTTATCGAATATTAAAAACGGTAACCAACCGAGAGTGACACGGTACGCGGATCGCCGTAGTAACCCGTAACAATGTTCTCACCAAACGTGGAACCGAAATTATAGCCTGCTAGACGATACTCTTTATCGAACACATTTTTAGCATGTAAGCCGACATTCCATTGTCCACTGGTTGAATACCAGACTAGACTTGTGTTTGCCAAGCTATAGGCTTCTTCATCCAACGGTGATGGCACTTCAAAAATCTGTGTATCATCGCGATATGACACCGACGTCGACCAAATTAATGAGCCACTATCGAGAATAAACTCTTTGGTGAACCCAAGGTTCGCAGTTAACTTAGGTGTATTGGCAAACGACCACGTGTTTGATACGTCCTCGACTTGCTGAGTCTGTGGATTAAAAAATGCCACTTCATCGAACTCTGCATCAATATAGCCAAGTGAACCGGTAAAGTTTAAGGTCTCAGTGGCCGCAAATGTACCTTCTAGCTCAAATCCTTGAACAGTTGAGTCGGCCGCGTTCAGCACTTGTGACGCCACGCCCCCTGTTTCAACAGCGCGTTGAACGGTTACTTGCATGTCCTGATAGTCTGAATAGAACACCGCACCGTTTAAGCGTAACCGGCTGTCCAACCATTCACTCTTAACACCTACTTCAAAAGTGTCCACAATTTCAGGATCGTAAGGGTTCGCCGCATCTGGGTTGAGACTCACGTCGGCACGCATATCAACACCACCCGACTTAAAGCCATTACTGTAGCTCGCATACCACATTAACTCAGGCGTCATTTGGTAGCTCACGCTGGCGTGCGGAGAGAACTTACTCCAGTCTTCTTTAGTATTGAAGTCAGAGTTAACCACAATAGGGTCAGCCGAGTAATCACCTCTATCTAAGAACTTAACGCCGGCATAAGTGTAGCGATATACGTCAGCATCCTTTTCGTCTCGCGTATAGCGACCGCCCACGGTAACAGACCATTGCTCATCCAGCTGATAGCTCGCTTGTCCAAACACCGCTTCGCTGGTGGTATCGACACAGCCACCGTTATCGATTGTCAAATCCAGTAGACCCAGCACGGTACCAAACACACCACAGGCCGTGCCGTCATATAGATATAGCCCACCAATGAAATCTAGACGACCGTCAGAATAAGTTAACTGAAACTCTTGAGTGGTTTGGTCATCATCGTAATAAGCTGGGACCAATAATACGGGGTTAACCGTTGAGTCAAAGTCGATATTGGTGTCAGTGCTTCCTTCACGATAAGCAGTGATTGATTTAAATCCCCACTGCGCGTTGACATCCCAATCGACAGTCAGCGAGTACCCTTCGGTTTCAACCGAATTATCAATGGGCATTGCAGTATATGAATCAAAGACATCATCAAGATAAGGTTCATCGCTCAGTAAAGAAGGCATCAAACGATGACCCCCGCGCGCGTTTGAGTCATCTTGAGTCCAATCAGCGGCAAACTTTACGTCAACGTTTTTCGCGGCAAGCCAACGCGCATTAAAACGTCCAGTCATTAGCTCTTTGTTGTAGTTATCAGCGCCAAGATTTACAAATTCGCCATAACCATCGCGATTGAGCGTAGCAAACGCGCCGCCCACGTAAAAGTTATTGCTAAGCGCTGTCTGGCCAGATACTTTCAAATCCGTCTGATTATAGGTGCCTATAGTCCCTTTTATCTCAAACTCATCGTAACCTGTTAAGTCACGCGTCACGTATTTCATTGCCCCGCCAATGGTGTTTTTACCATACAAGGTTCCCTGAGGACCGCGTAATACCTCAACACGTTGCACATCAAGCACTTCGAGTACAGCACCTTGCGGACGAGCAACATAGACGTCATCAATGTAGATACCGACGCCGGGTTCAAAGCCCCACAATGGGTCTTGTTGTCCAATCCCACGGATATAAGCTGTCAGCGTTGAGTTGGTTCCGCGACTGACCTGAAAGGTCGTATTGGGCATCTTGTACTGTAATTCAGTGATATCTTCGATGCCGTCTCGCTCGAGTTCTTGCTCACCAAATGCGCTGACAGCTACGGGCACTTCTTGCAAACTTTCGTTAGTCCGACGAGCAGTGACTTCAATACGCTCAAGTTTATCGGATGCTTGTTGTTCCTCTTGTTTGGCGTTGTCCTGCGCCCACACCGATGCGCTGCTGAGCGCACCTGTCATCGCTAGTGTTAACAGCGAAAGTTTAAATCCTTGGTTGTTCATGGTGTTTCCCCTGACATTTATTGTCATTGTTATTGCAATTATTGGCCGTGCATCACGCACCAGAATCATGGCTGTTAAATAACCTAGCGCAAAATGTTAAAAAAGTGATCTGTACCATAGTACTATGGGTTAACTCCACGCGTTCACGCACAATAGAGCCATGCAACGACCAGAACATGGCCCGTTATTAACTCGTTGCGAGGTATTTCATGTTAAGTATGATTGGATTAGTGGGCGGTTTACTGCTGCTCATTGTACTCACATTAAGAGGAATGAACCTCTTTATCAGTGCACCGCTGTGTGCGGTTGTCGTCGCTTTGTGTAGCGGTATCCCGTTATTCACTGGCGATGTCAACTTTGTCGCCGCCTATATGGATGGATTTGCCGGCTTTGTCGCAGCCTGGTTCTTTATGTTCCTACTCGGCTCCATGTTCGGTAAATTCATGGAAGATACCGGCGCGGCAGACAGTGTGGCTAAATGGATTATCGACCGACTAGGTAAAAAACAAGCCGTATTAGCCGTCGTATTAGCTTGCGCTATTTTGACTTACGGTGGTGTGAGCGTGTTCGTGGTCGCTTTCTCAGTTTTCCCTATGGCACTCAGTCTATTTAAAGACGCTAACTTGCCACGTCGCTTTATTCCTGCTGCACTTTCGTTTGGTTCAGTTACCTTCACCATGACCTCGGCGGGTTCACCCGAAATTCAAAACTGGATTCCGATTAAATATTTAGGTACCTCACCTTACGCGGCTTGGGAAGTCAGTTTAATCGTCGCTGTTTTTATGGCGGTATTCGGTTATTGGTGGCTAACCAAGATTATCAATCGCGCTGTCGCGCGTGGCGAACATTTTGAAGCACAAGAGCACGATCCGGTATTACTTAAGCGCGATTTACCCAATCCTTTGGCAAGTTTAGTCCCGCTACTGGTCGTATTGGGACTCTCGTTTTCATTTCACGAGCAACTCGCTCAAAACGCGCTTATTGTCGCGCTACTCGGTGGCGTAATTGCTATTGCGATTATCAACTACAATTACTTCCACAAGCCTCAGTTGGCGATTTCAGACGCGACAACGGGGGCGCTTGTCGCTATCGGCAATACAGCAGCTGTGGTTGGGTTTGGTAGTATCGCCAAAATCACGCCCGCATTTGATACCGCCGTTAATGCCATGACTAATCTACCGGGTAACGAGCTGGTCGGTGCTGCCGTTGCTGTCAGTGTGATCGCAGGCTTAACAGGTTCTGCCTCGGGTGGACAAGCCATTGCCCTACCCGAAGTCGGTCCCCACTACATGGATGCAGGCGTTAACCCCGAACAGCTACACCGTATTGTTTCAATATCATCAGGCGCACTCGACTCATTGCCACACAACGGTTATGTGGTCACAACTATTCGCGCCATCTGTAAGCAGAGTCACAAAGATGCATATCCGGCAGTGGCGGCTGTCACCGTCGCCGTACCGCTGATCGGACTCAGCTTAGCTATCGCACTCTTCATGCTGTTTTAATTAAGAGGCTAAAACGATGTTAACTACAGAACTTTCTGGCAATATGATGCAGCGACCGCTACAAATTATTGATATTTTGCGCTACGCAGCAACCCGTTACCCACATCAAGAAATCGTCACACGTCGTCTCGAAGGCGACCGTCATCGCTATGATTATCAAGCGTGTTATCAACGCACGTGCCAATTGGCACATGGGCTCAACCAATTAGGTATTCAGCCCGGTGAACGCGTCGCTAGCCTCGCATGGAATACCTATCGTCATATGGAGTTATACTACGCGGTCAGTGGTATCGGCGCGGTAATGCACACGGTCAACCCGCGCTTATTCGAGGAACAAATCGCTTGGATCTTAAACCATGCCGAGAGCACCTGGGTCTTTGTTGATATATCCTTCTTAGCGATACTTGAGCAAATAGCGCCAGAACTCAAGCATGTAAAAGGGGTTATCGTGATGGTCGATGAAGACCAAATGCCCGAGCCTAAGCTCAATAACCTTTATAATTATGAAGCCCTGCTTGCCTCTAATGCGCCAGCATATGAATGGCCAGATATAGATGAGCAGAGTGCAGCTCTGCTGTGTTATACATCAGGTACCACGGGGCATCCGAAAGGCGTACTCGCTTCCCATCGCGCCATGGTACTACATGCGCAAGCAACAATGGGGAAGGATATGCTTGCACTTGATGAAGACACTGTCCTAATGCCGATGGTGACCATGTATCACGTCGCTGCATGGGGTGCGCCTTACGCGGCCCCCCTTGCGGGCAGTAAATTAGTGTTCAGTGGCGACGGTACATCAGGCGAGGTAATGAGCGAACTTATTAGGCAAGAACAAGTCAGCGTTGGCTTAGGCGTGCCGACTATTTGGCTCACTCTGCACAATCATTTATCAGAATCAAAGCAGTCGATACCCACCTTAAAGCGTGTTTGTGTCGGCGGCGCGGCCTCCCCGCTGGGGCTCGTTAAAACCTACGATCAGGTTTATGACGTCTACTGGCAGCCGATTTGGGGTATGACAGAAACAGGACCCTTGGTGTACTCAGCCCCGCCTACTCGCGACATATTGACGCGTACCAAGGAAGAACAATATCGGATTCAGACCACTGCCGGTCGTCCGGTATTTGGTTCTGAAGCGCGTATCGTCGATTTAGATAACAACCCTCTCCCCCATGATGGTGAAACACGCGGCGAGTTGCAGGTACGAGGCCATTGGATTGCCAGCCAGTACTTTCGCAACGATGATCTGACAAGCTTCCCAGACGGTTGGTTAGCGACAGGCGATATTGCCGTAATTGATCCAGAGGGCTTTATGAAAGTCGTTGACCGCAAGAAGGATGTCATTAAAAGCGGCGGTGAATGGATAAGCTCGCTTGATATCGAAAATATTGCCAGCCAACACCCCGCAGTGAATGAAGCCTGTGTTATTGGTGTTAAACACCCTAAGTGGGATGAACGCCCATTGCTACTTATCGTGCCTAATGCGGGTAAAACAATTGATGAAACAGAAATCAAAGACTTCTTGACCGGGAAAATCGCACGTTGGTGGATGCCTGACGCTATTTTGCTCGTCGAACAGTTACCGCACACCGGTACGGGTAAACTCCTCAAAACTGACCTTAGAACACAGTATCAAAATTTCTTACTGGAGAACGCATCATGAGTACACTAAAAACTGCCAAGCTGAGCCTCGTTGCGCTCTGTGGTTTGTTTATTTCAATCACGCAGGCGCAAGAACCGCTACTCGTAGAGAAACAAAGCTTTCAAATGGACAACTACACCACGGTGGGAGGAGAAACCATCAAGGATGTCACTGTCGGGTGGGAGGCTTACGGTGAGCTTAATGAGGCTAAAGATAACGTAATTCTTATTACTCACTTCTTTTCTGGCAACAGTCATGCGGCGGGAAAATATACGCCTAATGATCCGCAAGCGGGCTACTGGGATGCCATTATTGGCCCTGGGAAGGCAATCGATACCAATAAATTCTACGTCGTAAGTGTCGATTCTTTAGTTAACGCTTACCCGAATCTACCGAGTGTCATTACCACCGGACCGGCCAGTATCAACCCAGATACAGGCAAGCCCTACGGTCTTGATTTTCCTGTGGTCACTATTCGCGACTTCGTCAACGTTCAAAAAGCATTGCTTGAGTCAAAAGGAATTAACAAACTCCACGCCGTAGTAGGTGCATCCATGGGCTCACTGCAGGCTATCGAATGGGCATCCGCCTATCCAAACTGGGTCGACCGGATGGTTTCGGTCATCGGCACCGCAAAAATGGATGCGTGGACCATTGCCGGGCTCGAAATGTGGTCACAAGCTATAAAGCTAGACCCGAACTGGCGTGATGGTGATTATTACGACCATGACGCTCCTCTTGATGGCGTTACTATGGCGCAGGCGATGATTACGCATGGCGCTATGCACCCCGAGATCTTCAATCAAAGTGCCCCTCAGCAACCGACATTGCCTGCCGATGGACTTAAAACCGTGAACAATCAACTACCAGCGGCAAAGTGGCTATTCGACAGCAGTCGGGCACGTGCCCCCTTAGCTGATGCCAACCATATTCTCTATTTGGTAAGGGCTAACCAGCTTTTTATTGCAGGCCATAAAAAAACCTTAGAACAGGGGTTAGCTAATGTAACAGCGAAGTCGCTATTCTTGCCGTCGAGTAATGACTTATTGCTCATGCCGTACATGGCTGAGCATGCCAATGCGATGTTAAACGATCTGGGTAAACAGTCAGAGCTAGAATACATCGAGGGGCCATGGGGCCACCTCAATGGTCTTTTCTCGATTCAATCAAAAGCCGCTAAGTTAGCGCAGTTTTTGAACCAATAATATTTAGGAGCCGCCGAACAGGCGGCCCTTCAACTTATCTTTCAAGGAATCCTCAATTTTAGACTTAAGCAGCTCCTCGAGTTGCTTATCTAAACTGTCGGACTGCCCTTGCCAGTCACCGAGCTGATTCAAGAATGCTTCTTCACCGCCCATTTGCTCGTTAACTTTTGCCATCAAGTCTTGCTTAATCGACTGCAGTTTTTCTGAAGCCTCGCCGAGTGCCGCTTGCGAGAGCATTTGTCCAAGCTGATCGTCTAAATCGGAATTCAGCGAGAGATTCGGGCTCACGATACTACCGCCCACCTCAGTATTCACATCGAGCCGATTAAGTTGACCCAAGGCGTTAGCAATCGCCTTAGTAATTTTGCTCGTTCCTGACGCATCGACTTTTAAATCAAGCAATTTAACCAGTGCTGAACCGTCGAGTTCATTGCCTTTCACCCGCACTGAGCCGTCGCTATCTAGCACCGAAGAAATGAGTGATGCCGCTATCTCACTGTTATTAACTAGGCCGATATTACTCAACTGTGCACCTTTTAACTGCCACTGCTGTTTTGCGTCAATCCCACTGGGCAACAGCGCTAGCTCACCATTCAAGTTAAATGAGCGCCACAGTGATGCATTATCTGCACGGGCTTGGTAAGTCGTAGACTGACCCAATAAGTCATGCTGATAAGTAATATTTTCCCAGTTGACATCCACTTTTGTGCCTGCAATCAGAATCTCCGTGCGTGCCTTTTTGATTAATAATTCGGGCGCTGCATCCTGCTCGGCAAAACTGATGTTCTCGCCCATACCACGCGCTTTTTCAATGGTTTGACTATCATCTGCCCGTGCAAGCATCGGTGCAATCTGCTCATAGGCGAGTAACACATAATGACTCCATTTCTTGGCTTCCTCACCGAGCAATAAGCCTGTCACATTTTGAATACCCGTCTCATTGAGCTGGAAGAACGATCGAATACGGTCGATATCGTTACCCGGCGCCGCTTTCACTTCGCTGAGCTGAGTCTTCACCGTATCAATGCTTTGCTCAAGTTCCTCTTTAAATTGCGCAACCGCTTCTTTATCTTGTCGAATTTGTTGTTTCAACTCATCGAGTTGCTTTTTACGCTCGGCAATATCACCGAGTCCTTCAACCTTGCCCGATGTCAGTTGTTCTATTTGCTGTTTATATTGTTCAATTTTTTCCTTTTTAGGCAACTGATCGCGAGCTTGCTTAAATTCAGTCTCTTGTTGCTTAACCTTTTGCTTAGTCGTCGCGATCACGTCCTCAGTCTGCAAACCGACTTGCGCGACAATCTCATCGGTCGAAGGCAGTTTAGCCTTAACTGACGACCAACCATCCGAAGCCCAACTTTTGACCTGATCTTTATTAATAGATACATAGACCTCACCGGGTGACTCACGTTTTTGTGCCAAACGTACGCCGGTTACGTCGAGCTGTTCCATTAATACACGACCAAGAATTAGCTCGCTCAGACTCACATCACCACTGATACGTTCAGCCTGCACACGGTTTAATTCTGGCTGATTAGGGTCAGTAATTTGCACCCCTGTCAACGTCAACCGGACAGGTGACCACTGGTGAGACACCTCCGCTACATTCACTTCAGCACCGTTCAAGCGTCCGAGAGTCTGTTCAAACGTAAATTTCAAAATGGTGTCTAAAAATAGCCAAGACAATAAAACCAGAGTGCCTAACACAACAAAAAACGCGCCGAGCCCAGGCCATCTAATGATACTCTTACTCATATCAACCTCTTAAATCCGAATATACTTGCCACAGCCGGCTCCCCTTGAGAACGCGCACGATTTTTAGCTTATTAAACGTTGCCTGAATCCGTTTGCGGTAATTAATCACGATGTAGTAAGTCGTCCCCCAAACGATGGGACTAACGATGAGACTGAAAATAAAGCTTCCCATCGTAATCGTGTGATAAAACAGCGAAACACGTCCAATGGCCGTCGCGTAAACAGCTTCATAAATTGCTTGCCAACTGTCGGCTCTGAGTATAGATTCGCCAAAACTGTGAAACATCGGATCGAGTAAATAGGCGAGCCCCGAAAACACAGCGAACGAGACCAAAAACAGTGATAAATTGACTCGGAAAATCAAGGCTGCAAGTAAGATAATTAAGTTATGAACACGCCACAGTGGCGTTAATCCTAGAAACATGCCCAACACCACCGCAATGGCCAATGAGCGGGCGCTCGTTTCTGAGTTTAGCGCTTTCAGTATTCGCGCTAATAACGTAAGCATGGCGACATCCTTTTGAATTATTTTTAACTAATATAGTGTTTGATTCGTGCCTAAAGCAAATAAGCTGTTATGTTTTTATAAAAGCTTTTCATTAAAGAGATATACCCACTCATGCAACAACAAGTTCAATTAATTATCAATGATATCAGCGATTGGCAGCCGTATTATCCGAGTCAGTCATTGCTAACAGCCAATGAGTACCTACAAACACCGGCTGCGGGCAAAAGCCACATTCTTAACTTATGTGACGACCTAAGCTATCTATCAACAGGCTACTATGTCAGCTTGTTGGCAGAAGCACGTGGACAGCGCGTTTTGCCATCAGTTAACACCATTAATGATTTAAACAACTTTAATCATTATCAGCTGTTAGCAAACCCAGTCGATAAGGCAGCAAGCAAGTATCTTGCTAAGCAGACTGGCAGTACTATGCAGCTCGTCGTCTGTTTCGGACAAACATCGGTCGAGCCATTAAAGCACTTGGCGCGACAACTATTTGATCGGTATCCGTGCCCAATTATTAATATCAACTTCATCAAGGAAAATGATCGCTGGTTGATTCAGTCCTTGAGCGCTGGGCGGCTTGCTGACCTGAATGATGACGAGCAAACTTTATTTGGCGAGTCATTGGACTTATTTAATAAACGCGTTTGGCGTAAAGCTCGCGCCAAAAAAGAATATCGCTATGATTTAGCAATTCTTTATAACCCTGATGAAGCTATCCCGACGAGCGATAAAAAAGCACTCAACTTATTTATTAAAGCCGCCAAAGAATGTGACATTGAAGCGGAACTTATCACCGTGGATGACTACAACCGGTTGCTTGAATTTGATGCGCTGTTTATTCGCGAGACAACTAAGATCAGCCATTACACGTATCACTTTGCAAAAAAAGCTGAAGCAAACGGTATGGTCGTCATCGACCACCCCGATTCGATCGTGAAATGCGCCAATAAAGTATTTCTAAAGGAACTGCTTGATAAGCATCATGTCGCGACACCTAAGACCGAGTTGCTATTGTTGCAGTCTGATATCGACTATAAAGAACTGGGCGAACAACTCGGTTATCCGGTAGTATTAAAAATTCCGGATGGCTCGTTTTCTATCGGCGTAGAAAAGGTCGAAGATGAGGCTGAGTTTAAGGCGGCGGCTGAACGCTTATTTGAGCAGTCGACTATTCTATTAGCTCAAGAATTTTTAAAAACCGAGTACGACTGGCGCATTGGTGTACTCAATAACCGCCCGATATACGCATGCCAGTACTTTATGGCACGCAATCACTGGCAAATCTATAACCATAGTGAATCAAGCCGAGCTAAAAGTGGCTCTTTTGAAACCTATGGCGTTCATCAAGCACCCAAAGAGGTGGTTAAACTCGCATTGCAAGCAACCAAGCTGATTGGTGATGGGCTTTACGGCGTTGATGTGAAGATGACGCAAAAAGGCCCCGTGATCATTGAAATCAACGACAACCCATCTATCGAGTCCGGTGTTGAAGATAAGTTGCTTGGGTATGAATTGTACCGTTTAATTATGGCTGATTTTGGGCGCCGGTTAGATGAACACTAACTGCCGTATTACGATTCATCCGTGCCAGCGCAGTGATATCACTGCGCTTGTCGAGCTCGAGAATGAAGTTTTTGATTACTCTCGTATCAGCCGACGCAACTTTATACGTCTGCTGCAAAGTCCTGCTGCCTCCATCTTGCTTGCCAAAGACAGTGCAGAACAGCTGGCGGGTTATGCGGTCATTTTAACTCGACGCAATAGTCGCTATGCACGTATTTATTCCATTGCTGTCGCGCCCGCGTTTCGCGGCCGAGGCGTAGCTAAGCGGTTAGTTAACGAAGTGATTGAAGCACAACGTCAACAAGGTCGGCATGGATTATCATTAGAGGTAAAGTTGGATAACAAGCAAGCCATCCAACTTTACCAATCGTTGGGGTTCGAGACCGTTGATATACTGGTCGACTATTATGATGACGGTACGGATGGTTTAAAAATGCGGCTTACTTTTGATCCGGAAAGTCACTAAATACCCCTTGTACACCGGCTTCTTTTAACCAACCTCTTAATTGCTTGAGCGACTCAACGCCTTGAGGCAGTTGGTCAGCGCGCAATGTATAAACGTGCACTTTAAGCCCGACTTTTTCGGCATTCGTGAGCACATCAGTCCAGACAGGTTGGCCGTCTTTAACTTCCTTGAGTACGTGGCCTATCCACAGACCAACATGATCGACATAAGAAGTTAAGGACTCTAAGCCCGCATAAGTTCTCAGTGCATCGTAATCAATAGGCGTCTCGCCCCAAGCATTGTCTGCAATCAACTGTACCAACGGAAAATCACAATGAAATTCTCGTTTCACTCGTCTAAGCGTTTCGGGATCAAACGACTGAAGATAGATAGGTGTCGCTTGTTGCTGATCCGAATAACCGTTTTTGCTTAGCACATTCATCACCACTGCTAGCGGATCATAATCCTGATCGCGATACCAACGCGCGGCTTTTACCTCAATGTATACACCTGTGTTCTTATTTCTAACACGATTGAGTTCCTGAATCAGATTCAGTGACTCAGCTAAAGTTTGAATTTTGAAGTCGACCTGATTATTTTGAAACCGCTGAGGATAACGCGCAGCCCCATCACTGTTTCGGCGTGGCGTGAGGCTTAGCTGCTTTAAGTGATTAAGTGTGAAGTCGACCACATAATAACTGCCATCGGGGCGATGCCGCTCCGGAAAAACTTTGGCGACATTCGTTACCGCATCAAGTTGGGCATCATGCAAGACGACAGCCTTACCGTCACGGCTCAACTGCACATCTTGCTCTATATAGTCCGCGCCTAAGGCGTGAGCCATAACGGTTGCTGCCTGAGAATGCTCAGGTAGATAGCCTGACGCACCACGATGGGCAATATCGATGAACTCGGGGACAATGACGGGTTCGACAGTCAACTGTTCAGTCGAGTTATCCGCTTGTGCTGAGACCGATAAAGACCACGATAACGCCAGTCCAGCGACCATTGGCATCCATTTCATGAGTCATCTCCTGACCAATTGACCTCGATAAGACGATCACCTAAATGCTGATAGCGCTCGGTTAACTGTTCAATCGGCTCAGGTTCAATAGTTAAACCCTTTTGCTTGAGATAATCATCGTTGTAGAGTTTACTGGCTGAGCGCTCGCCCAGATCGCAAGCAAACGTCACAATGTTACGTCCTCGTTGACCATTCAACGCCGCTGCATAAGCAGCAGCCAGGTTAAGTGCTGAGCTACTCCCTAAGACGATTCCATCTTGCTCACGCACATACCGTGAGATACTAATGAGATCTTGATCGGGTAAGTTAACAGCATGGTCGATACGCGCTTCTTTAAAGTTATCCACCAAGCGCATGATGCCAATGCCTTCAGTCATTGAACTACCGTTCGAAACATACTCGCCGGTTCGCAAAAACTCAAAAATCCCAGAGCCGTCCGGATCAGCAAGCCAGACATCAATATTCGGGTTTTTCTCCTTGAAATAACGACTGTTACCACCGATGGTGCCGCCCGTACCCGCAACGGAAACAAAGGTATCAATGTTACCATTCAGTTGTTGCCAGATTTCTGGCCCTGTATGCAAATAGTGAGCGCGCGCATTACTCGTATTCTCGAACTGATTAGCCCACCAACAGTCATCACGCTCTTCCGCGATACGACGTGCCGTATGATAAAAATGATTAGGGTTTTTAAAGGGGACTGGATCAACCGTCTTAAGCTGGCCGCCGTGTAACGCAATCATGCGCTCTTTTTCTGGCGATTGATCATTGGGCATAACCGCAAGCATTTTAAGACCAAATGATTTGGCAACTAATGCCAGCCCAATACCGGTATTGCCTGCAGTCCCCTCGACCACTGTCATACCCGGCTTCAATTCACCACGTTCCATAGCGTCTTCTATCAGCTGCTTTGCAGCACGATCCTTAATTGAGCCGCCAGGGTTTTGAAACTCACACTTTAAATAAATATTACTGCCACTGCGCTCTGAAAGTGAGTGCACTCGTAACAAATCCGTCTGCCCTACTAAATCACTGGTGCGATTACCTACCAACATTTGTACAGTCCTCTACTTCGCTGTTGCATGATACAAGTATCCCTGTTGCGTAACTTCGGTTCAACTCAATTTGCTTTTGTTTAACTGCACCCTCGAAGTGCAACTGCACCATAACCATGCTTTCTTAACGAGCACTCTTCCCAAAGATATTCATAACTCTTTGTTTTAATTTGATTTAATTACTGGCACGAATCCTGTATTAACAATTTATCTACATTAACGGAGATCTGTTATGAAAATGATTACCGCTTTAATAAAGCCATTCAAATTAGACGATGTGCGACAAGCACTCGCGGATATCGGCTGTACCGGCATGACGATCGCGGAAGTACGAGGGTTTGGTCGTCAAAAAGGTCATACCGAACTCTATCGTGGTGCTGAATACCGTGTCGATTTTCTACCCAAAATTCGTCTAGAGCTTGCTGTCAGTGATGACCAACTAGAGCGGGCTGTTGAGGTTATCTCTGAAGCCGCCCACACCGGCAACATCGGCGATGGCAAGATTTTCGTGACGCATCTCGAACACTGTGTACGCATTCGTACCGGTGAAGTCGACCAAGAAGCCCTGTAGCTAGGAGGAATACGTGATGAATGCAGCTTCACTCGCAAGTACAGAGTACGCATTAAATACACTATATATTTTGTTGTCAGGCGCATTAGTCATGTGGATGGCAGCCGGCTTCGCAATGCTAGAAGCGGGTTTAGTGCGCAGCAAAAACACCACCGAGATACTCACTAAAAATATTGTCCTTTTTGCGCTCGCCTGTATCGCCTACCTGATAATTGGCTACACTCTCATGTATGGCGCTGGTGGTACCGACAACTTCGCCGACAATGCTGACTTTTTCTTTCAAAGTGTGTTTGTCGCTACAGCTATGTCGATTGTTTCTGGTGCAGTCGCTGAACGTATGAAATTACTGGCGTTCTTTATTTTTGCCGTCGTTCTGTCAGCCTTTATTTATCCTTTTCAAGGTAGCTGGAGCTGGGGAGGCGGATTTCTGGCTGAAGCAGGCTTTGTCGACTTTGCGGGCTCGGGTATTGTTCACATGGCAGGTGCATCAGCAGCGCTTGCGGGTGTTCTATTATTAGGCGCTCGACGAGGTAAATATAAGGACGGCAAGCCGACCGCTATTCCCGGCGCTAACATGCCGTTAGCGGCGTTAGGTACATTAATTCTCTGGTTTGGGTGGTTCGGTTTTAACGGTGGCTCACAGTTGGCCATCCATGACATAGAAAATGCAAATGCAGTGGCAAAAGTATTCGTGAACACCAATACCGCAGCAGCAGCTGGGGCAATAGGTGCACTGCTCATCACTGTTTTTATTTGGCGCAAAGCGGATCTGACAATGATTGTAAACGGGGTATTGGCCGGCTTAGTCGCGATTACTGCTCAACCCTTAACACCGGAGCCCTACACCGCCGCGATTATCGGCGCAAGCGCGGGTGTACTCGTCGTCATATCAATTATCTCACTCGACCGTCTTCGTATTGATGATCCAGTCGGCGCATTGTCCGTACATGGTGTGGTAGGTTTTTATGGCTTGATGCTTGTCCCTTTGACTGATGCGAGCGCAACTTGGTCGGTTCAACTGCTCGGCGCGGCGGCGATTTTTGGTTGGACATTTGTCGCTAGTCTGGTTATCTGGTATCTGTTAAAAGTCACAGTGGGTATTCGTGTGAGCGAGGAGCAGGAGTATCTGGGCGGTGATATCAGTGAATGCGGTGTCGAAGCCTATCCAGAGTTTACGGGCTCAACAAAGCGTTAGTGAATCAACATTTGCCTGTGACCTACTCCATTGTTAAGTTAAGAAATACTTAATACGTAAGGGTTAAGTCTCATGGCATCATCAAAAGAATACTGTAGCGAACTACTCAACCGAGCCGGCATTCAAATTAACGGTTCACACCCGTGGGATATGCAGGTACACGATGACAACATCTTTGATCAGGTGTTGTCACGTGGCAATTTAGGGCTTGGAGAGACCTATATGGCGGGGCTATGGGATGCTGAGCGTTTAGACCAGTTTTTCCATAGGTTATTACGTTCCGGCGTGCAAGATGAAGTCAATCCGGCGCGCCTAATTTTCCATTCACTGAAAAGTCGTTTATTTAATCTACAAGACGATAAGCGCGCTTGGGAAGTCGGACAAAAACATTACGATATCGGCAATAAATTATATCAAGCCATGTTGGACGAACGCATGGTGTATACCTGTGGTTACTGGCGCGACGCTGATAACCTCAACGAGGCACAACGCGATAAATTAGAGCTTAGTTGCCAAAAGCTGCAGCTCAAACCGGGTATGAGGATACTCGATATCGGTTGTGGCTGGGGCAGCTTTATGCAGTATGCAGCGGAAAACTACGGCGTTGAGTGTGTCGGTGTCACGATATCAAAAGAGCAAGTGCGCTTAGGTGAGGAGCGCTGCAAAGACCTACCTGTCGAGTTTCGTTTGCAAGACTACCGCGATCTCGACGAGTCTTTTGACCGCATCATCAGCTTGGGCATGTTTGAACATGTCGGTCAGAAGAACTATGAAGATTACATGGATGTTGCTCGGCGGTGCCTGAAAGATGATGGCTTGTTTTTACTGCACACTATTGGTAAGAACGTTTCGGATACAGCGGCTGATCCGTGGATAAGTCGTTATATTTTTCCTAACGGAGAAATCCCCTCCATCGCTCAAATCGGTGCAGCACTAGAACAACGGTTTGTTTGTGAAGATCTGCACAACTTTGGTGCCGACTACGATAAAACTCTTATGGGTTGGTTCGAAAACTTCGATACGGCTTGGCCTCAACTCGAGAGTGACTACGAAAAAACATTTTATCGCATGTGGAAATATTATTTGCTGTCATGCGCAGGCGCATTTCGCGCCCGCGACATTCAACTTTGGCAGTGGATTCTCAGTAAACAAGGTATCGAAGGTGGTTACCACCGACCTTTCGTTTAAGAACCAATATTAAACTCATGCGTGAACATATCCCAAAATGCCAAAAATAGAGCCGCTATCAGCGGACCTATGACAAAACCTGTGATACCAAACAAGCTCAGCCCACCTAATGTCGAAAACAATACAACATAGTCAGGCAGTTTGGTATCACGGCCGACTAAAAGCGGTCGCAAGGCGTTATCGGCTAGGCCAATAATAATGAGTCCGTAAAGTACCAATACGATGCCCTCGAACGTAGCCCCTGTTGCTAACAAATAGACCGATACAGGGAGCCAGACAATACCCGCACCAACGGCTGGAATGAGTGATAAAAATGCCATGACTACACCCCATAACACGGGCGCCGGAATGCCTAGCAATGCAAAAATAACACCGCCAAGCGCACCCTGAACCATCGCAACGACGATATTGCCTTTAACGGTGGCTCGAGTAACCTCCGCAAACTTCTTAAATAGCTGATGTTCTCGCTCATCGCCTAGCGGCAGCGCACGTACCATCAAGCGGATTAACTTATTACCATCACGCAATAAAAAGAAGGTCAAATAAAGCATCAACCCCAAGTTCATCACAAAGCCAAATGTATTCTGACCGACCACTAGCGCTTCTTGCGCAAAAAACTGACTCGCACTCATTGCCCATTGCGATATGCGCTCAGGGAGTGATTCTATATCAATACCCAAGCGAGCGAGTAAGTCAGGCAAAAACGGCAACCCCTTCTCAATTTTATCGACGATTTGCGCAATACTCACATCGCCGGATGACAGCTTTTGGTAAAGCTGCACGCCCTCTTGAATAAACGAGTAAGCCACCAAAAGAACAGGAATAACCACAATGACCGTAGCGATTAGCAGCGTGAGTAAGGCGGCTCGATTACTGCGCCTTCCTAGCATACGCTTCAGCCGGATCTGTAACGGATAGAAGATAACAGCAACCGCGCATGCCCAGAAAATTGACGCCCAAAATGGCTTAAGAATCAGTGCAAAAGCGATGCTCACCGCGAGCAACATAAGTAAGAATGAGCGAGTTTCCAATTTGTCTTGCATAATCGTTCCAATTGATAGAAGCTTGTGAGGTTAGCCGGTCCCATATTAGTAAATGATTTACGCTTAAGATAGTGCGATGAGCGCACACATATGGATACTCATGCACAATACATCAAACCCATACAGTTTTGCGACTTGGTGCCGAGAAACACTCGTTGAATTCACCGAACTAAATGCTGAGAAGCAGGTATTCAGCGGTTTCTTGATCGCTGTCTTAGTAACCGCATGTATCCAGTTAATTGAGTATACTGGGGGACTGCCCAGCGTTTTTGAACATTTAATTTATTTTCCACTTATATTTGCAGGCTTATTGCTTGGACCTCGTATTGGTGCTTTAGGTGGTTTCGTTACGGGGTTAATGCTCACCCCGATGTTTTTCCCCACAGAACTCAACAATCACTCCGAAGCAATAATCGATTGGCCTTTGCGGTTATTGATGCTCACGCTGCTTCCGCTTATAACTGGCCTTATTAGCCGCTCAGTTCAACAGCTCCATCATCTCGAGAATAAGGCCAAAAAGACGTTTCATGGAACAGCACTCCCCAATCACGATGCGCTACTGGAACAGATTAATGAGTGGTCAAAAGAAACCGCAGCCCCTGCAGATGCGTTAATGGATATCATAAACTTACGGTTGAAAAACATTGATAAACTTCGCAATCAAGTAGGACATCAAAAGGCCGATAAAATCGTCGCTGAACTCGCTCGACAGTTAAAAGAAGCGCTCGGTAGCTCAGCGGAAATTGGCCAGACAGCTACTAATGAGTTAGTTGGACTCCATGCCAATACAGAACATTCACGAGAAGAGTTGCAAGAGAAACTGCAAGCATTACTCAGACAGCCCATTGTTATTGACGGTAACGAATTCAGACTAGATACATCAGCAGGTGTTCTTCGTGTTAAACGAGAGAATGTGAAGGACAACGCCAATGTTGTCATTCATGACGCGCATCAGCATGGTTATAGCGCCGCAGAGAATAACCAAGTGTTTTCATTTTTAGATCAAGATAATGACCTCGTTAATGACCAAGATGAGCCACTATCAAAACAGCTTTTGTCGGCTATCGAAAACGAAAACATCAAGCTTTATTATCAGCCACGCCTCAATACCAACTCTGGCTATTTCTCTGTTCTAGAAGCCATTGTTCGATGGCGTGACAACCAGCGCGGTTATTTATCACCAGAGGACTTCAAACCGCTCATCGAAGAGGCATCACTCGCCAAGCAATTTACCGGCTGGATGATTAAAACAGCTTTTAATGACGTATCTCAATGGATAAAAAAAGATTTTATCGTTCGCCTATCGCTGCATATCACTTTAAACGATATTCTTGAGCCGGCAATCTTAAACGCGGTTGCAAAATCACTTAATCAGACTAAGTTCCCAGCCTCTAGCCTCAGCTTAGAGGTGAGTGAGAGATCGCTCGTACGTATCAATGAGCAGGCTAAAGTGTATTTAAAAAAATTGCGTTCAATGGGCGTTACTGTCATTGCCGATCAGTTTGGTGAAGGTCAGCTCACACTTCAGAGTATTTTCGTCCTACCGGTTGATGCAATAAAGCTTTCTGAAAATTTAGTGCTTCAGGCGACATCAAATAGTGACAAAAAGCGAACATTAATTTCGATGATCAAAATGGCACGCTCTCGTGGTCTAAAAACAATCGCAACGGGCGTCGATAATCGCGCCAAACTTTTATTACTTAAACATCTTGGATGTGATGAGTTGCAAGGCTCAATCCTCAGTAAACCTACAGCTAAAGATGATATCCCATGGGCAAGAATCCGATAGAAAGAACCAGTAAAGAAAAGATCGATAGTGCACACTCTCGCTGGTTGGCTGCGTATGCGATAACAACCGCGGTGATTACCATTGTCGCGATAAGCCTATTTTACCTATTCCCATTTGATATGCAGATGTTACACATGGGCATTTTGTGCCTCGGTTTAGCCATTATCGCTGAGTCTGCATTTTTTATATGGCAAGCATTACGCGCCTCTAAGGCGACTTTCTCCGCGTTGCACCCGTCGCTAAGTCAGCTCGATGAGGGTGCCACCATCATTTATGAATTACATAAACAAAACGGCAATTTTCGACCTGCCTATGTCAGCACCAATATATCTCATATCCTTGGTTATACGGTACAAGAAGCGTTAAGCCCCAATTGGTGGTTCGACAATGTTCATCCTGAAGATAGAGCGCTCACGCTAAGCGCTATTAGTAAAGTTGAAGCCAACAAGACGTTCGTTCATCGCTATCGTTTTCGTTCTAAGCATGGCAGTTATATATGGCTACGCGACGAACTTCGCACCTTCAACGACGATGACACCAAAATTGCTGGTCAGTGGACCGACATGAGCCAAGACTTAACTTGGATGCGCGACAGCAAAGCAGTGACTCAACGTGAACTTATGGGCTTTGCCGAACTCAACGAGCACGACTGTATCGTTCGTGCCGACAATAATTTTCGTAATTTAGTGGGCCTGACCGATAGTCTGCCTAATGCTCATCATATTTTAGATTTTATTTCTCCGTTAAACAGTGATAACGAGAGCCCGCTATTAGCGACAGGCATTGAGTATTTAGTCGAGTTTAATCGACCTAGTCAACAGTCACTACAAGGTCTGCTGAAAATCAGCGAAGATAAGCAAGGGAGCGTTCGCTTCGTCACGCTAATTGATCTGTCTGCATTCATTTTGGAGCGTCGACGACTCAAACAGATCGCCTACTTACAGCCTTTGACCGGGTTACCCAATATCGAGCAACTGAAGCTTGATCTTCAAAATGCACTTGAAACAGCAGCAGATAATGAGCTCGTTGCGGTACTTAATATCAATATTCGCGAGTTCCACAAAGTCAATGAGTCTTACGGCGTGGATGACGGCGATCGCGTATTACAACGAGTCGCGCAGCGCTTTAAACAGGCGCTTCCCGAAAACGCATTTTTGTACTGCGCATGGGGTGATGACTTTTGGGTTTTATTGTCAGGTATTAAGGAATATATGGCTTTACAAGACCTGATGGATAACTTGATGAACTCACTTAACAAGCCAATTTTAATTGAACAGCACAAACAAATAAAAGCGTCCGCTAATATTGGTGCATGTACTTATCCCTTAGATGGTTTAACAGCAGCCGAGTTGCTCTCGTATGCCAGTTCCGCATTGCAACGCGCACGTCGACAAACGAGCGCATGCCAAGTTATTTTTAACCAGGAAATGGCAAGTGACTCACAGTCACAACTATTGGTGAAGCAACAGTTGCATGATGCCATAGAAGCGTCACAATTCGAGATTTACTATCAACCGATGTGTGATTCAAGTCTGCAAGCGCAGGGGTACGAGGCTCTGTTAAGATGGAATCACGAAGAGGAAGGTGTGATTGCAGCCGCCAATTTTCTTCCACTTTGCGACACAGTGACCAAACAAAAACTTGGCACCTGGGCTATTCAACGTATTATCGACGACCTTCCATCGATTCCAGTGAATGCTGAGGGTAAACGTAATATCGCTGTCAACGTATTCGCAGAACAGTTAGATGATGCGTTCGTTTCAGATATGGTTCAATTCTCGCATCAGTTGTCTGAAACAAACACACATTTTTGTTTCGAACTGAAAGAAGCATCGTTGATAGATCCATCTGATGAGCTTCGGCAAACATTGAGCCGGCTGACTGAAGCAGGTTTCTCGCTGATTATTGATGACTTTGGCGCAGGCTTTGCAGGACTGACTTATTTGCGAGAGTTTCCGATTTCTGCGATTAAAGTCGAACATGACTTTATTAAAAAGCTCGATAACGAACGTGGTTATGCCATCGTGGACGGAATTGTTGAGCTCTCTCATCGCGCCGGAATAAAAGTACACGCTCTGGGCGTCGAGTCCGAGCAACAATTGAAACAAGCAAGAGCCCTAAAATTTGACTTATACCAAGGTCGATACATTCATCCCGCTAAACCTTTAAATGAACTCGTTGATAATATAAATAACTAGCGCAAGCATTCGTGTTTGCTATTATTGAGCGCGTTCATCCTGATGGTATTAAAGTTATGAATCCGGAAACATTAAAGACTTCCTCTCAAGAGGCTGCGAAAGTGATGCAGTTGCTATCTCACCCCGATCGCTTGCTCATTCTATGTTTACTCAGCGAAAAAGAGTACTCAGTGGGCGAAATTGAAAAGCAACTAGATATTCATCAACCCATGTTATCGCAACATTTAAATCGTTTGCGTCAACAGTCATTAGTCGCTACGCGTCGAGAAGGTAAGTACATTTATTACCAACTTTGCGATGGTAATACAAAGACCATTATGGAACTCCTCTACCGCCTTTATTGTCCAACGGACAGTTAACAAACGTAGGTAAGAGCATAATGGCCAATCGAGATCGCGTTTATCAAGTATCAGCCAATCGAGAATCTGCAAGTCACAAGCTTCGTTATATCGAAAGGTCGGCGCCAGAACAAGGTGATTGCCGTTTGTGCGCCAGCATTCCGAGTGCTAAGTCGCCTGTAGCATCTCGAGATGATAGCGAATGCCTTCAACGTGAGGATCTTTAACTCCCAGCTGACGAAGTCCATCTGAAAGCTTAAGTAGGTACTCACTATTGTCCCCGCTTGGGCCTCGACTTTTAGCAATATGTGTCGCGATTTCATCAAGTGGCGCTTCGCCTAAGAAGGCCGCATTGTCGCTACTAGCGATATATACAAGACCATCCTCTTGACTACCGTCTTGAAATTGCATGGGTGTAAAAAAGCGGAGATAGCCATTTTTCTCTCGATGATCTAAGTGTTCGAAAACGGCAGGCGATACTCGATAAGCCATGCCTGTACAGGTCTCTCCCGGCGTTTCAATTAACGTGAGTACACGACCGGGTGATTCAGGCGTACCACGGTGATCGTGTGAACCTTGCCAAAACCGGCGACTCCAGCCCGAAATGGTAGCAGGCTTACGTTCGATATATGGGAAATCAACCTTGTAGATTAAGGAGCCATAACCGAACAACCAAACAGATTCGAATGTTGATAAATCTTGGCGTTGCTTATTAATTAAACTCGTATCGTGAGACATCTAGTACTCCTTTCAGATACATCCTGATAAGGCAAAGTCTAACAAGCTTTTGTAATTGACAGTAGCTTGGCTTCGTTGCACTCTTATTCGCATTCAATACGATTAAAAAGGTCACTCTATGAGCCGTTCACTTGTCGATCACTTAGCACAGTACGCAAAGTATCATCGTGATCCGCGCAATATACTGACTCACCTCATTGGTATTCCACTAATTGTGGTCGCTATATTAACCTTACTGAGCCGCCCAGAGTTTAGTGTTGGCTATCTTCTACTGACACCCGCCAACTTAGTCGTATTCATTGCGGTGGTATTTTATATACGCCTCGACATTCCCCTTGGACTGCTCATGACAGTCCTTTTGTGGTTAGCGTTGTCAGTAAGTCGCGAACTTGCCGCCTTACCCACCACAGCGTGGTTAATATTTGGTATTGCATTATTCATCATCGGTTGGATTTTCCAATTTATTGGTCATTACTTTGAAGGTAAAAAACCTGCTTTTGTCGATGACATAATGGGCCTTGCCATTGGTCCACTGTTCGTTGTGACTGAAATTATTTTCTTTTTAGGTTTACGTAAACAACTGAAAAATGAGGTTGAAAAACGTCAGTGAATTACCCGGATTGGTTTATTGAGTGGGCCGACGGACGCCCTTATGCCTATACTCTGAGTGCCTGCATTCTGCTTGCTCTTGCTGTTTGGCTTGCACAGTTTTTTACTAAACACATTCTTTTACGCGGTGTCGCTCGTCTATTATCACGCACCGAGTTAGGACGCGATCCAAGCGTGGGTCTTAAAAAGATTATCAGCCGACTTTCTCAAGTGGTTCCTGCGTTACTACTAACAGCCGGTATTCATTGGATTCCAGAGTTATCCGATACCGTCATTACCATCGTCCAAAATGTCGCTGTCGCTTATATCGTGCTCACCATTGCTCGTGCCTTTAGTGCAGCAATGAGCAGTGTAAATGAGATTTATAGCCGCCGTCCCGATGCGCATTTAAAACCCATTAAGGGTTATTTACAAATCGCCACTATCGCGGTTTATTTAATTGCGGCCATCCTTATCATCGCAGCATTAATTGATAAGTCACCGGTTATTCTATTATCCGGTATCGGTGCGATGGGTGCAGTAACCATGTTGGTTTTTCAGGACACTATCCTTTCATTTGTTGCGAGTATTCAGCTATCGTCAAATGACATGATCCGCGTCGGTGACTGGATTGAAATGCCGCAGTTAAATGCTGATGGTGACGTCATCGATATGGCACTACACACGGTAAGAGTGCAGAACTGGGATAAAACAATTACCACCATTCCTACCAAGCGCCTCATTTCTGAATCATTTAAGAACTGGCGCGGCATGCAAGAGGCCGGTGGGCGTCGTATCAAGCGCAGTCTATTTATCGACCAAACCAGCATTGGCTTTTTGAGCGATGAAGATAAGACCCGCCTTCGCAAATTCAAAATACTGAGTCAATATCTCAACGAAAAAGAACAAGATATTAAACAGTGGAATGAACAATTAGTGAGTGAGGGACATGACCCCATTAATAGCCGTAATGTCACTAATATCGGTACGTTTCGAGCTTATGTGCAAAAATATCTGCAAAGCCATCCGCAAATCCACCAGGATATGACGTTAATGGTTAGACAACTCAGTCCCACCGCACAAGGCTTACCCTTAGAGATTTATTGTTTCACCAATACAATTGCCTGGGTTGAATATGAGGGCATCCAAGCGGATATTTTTGACCATCTATTAGCTATCTTACCGGCATTTGGTCTGAATGTTTTCCAAGAGACCTCTGGTCAGGATCTGCGTTCCAGTATTCGTGAGTTTGGGCGTCAGTCGTTACAGTCTTAACAGCAAAGTTGTATGGTTTTTGCAACACAATTCGATATAAAAGCAAAAGCCATACATGAAAGCATATTTCACTCGGTATCCCGTTCTTTTATTGACCGCTTGTATACTCTCGCTGTCTGTTGCAGCAAAAGAAAAAGTCGTAATGCCTGTCTCGTATTCGACAATTACTGAACTTCCGTACGCTGAAGCAGACTCCGTATTGAAGTATGGCGACCACGATAGTCAGTTTATAGAAGTATGGAGACCATCTGAACCCAGCCAAGGTAACCTCGTGTTTATTCATGGCGGATGTTGGTTAAGCGATTACGATATTAAACACGCACGCCCGTTTATGTCAGCGCTCAGTAAGCTGGGCTATCAAGTATTTGGCGTTGAATATCGGCGCGTGGGTAATGGCGGCGGCTGGCCAACCAGTTACCAAGATATCAGTTCAGCCATTCAACATATTCTTGAGAAACCCAACGTTACCGCGCCAAATACCGCCATTTTGGGTCATTCTGCGGGCGGCCACCTCGCCTTACTTGCCGCAACGGATAATCAGCTACCTCACCCGTTCTCAGCGATTATCGGATTGGCCGCTATCAGTAATATCGAACAATATAGTCAGGGTAGCAATAGTTGTGAAACGGTGACCGAACACTTTATGGGAGGCTCGTTGCAAGAACGTACTACCGAATACCGTGCGGCTAATCCAATCGAGCACGCTTTTTTGAATCCCGTTTATTTACTGCATGGCGCCGACGACCCGATTGTCGATCCAAACCAGTCAAAAGCACTGACCGACCGAGCGCAGTCAATATACATACAAAAAGGGGCTGGGCACTTTGATTGGCTACACCCGGATACTGTCGCATTTACCCGCGTAGAGAAATTACTTAAGGATGTATTTAATGAATCAGATTGATTATGCGCGACTTGATCGTGACGATCCCTTAGCCCATAAACGTGAAATCTTTGAGCTACCTAATGACACGATATATTTCGATGGTAACTCACTAGGCGCGTTACCCAAAATAGTCGCACAGACAGTCAATGAAACTACACGCGAGCAATGGGGAAATGACCTAATTAAGAGCTGGAATCAGCACGATTGGGTCAACTTACCCACCATCGTTGGTGCCAAGATTGCCCATTTGATTGGCGCACAAAATAACGAGGTCATTTGTTGCGACTCTATCTCAGTCAATCTATTTAAGGTTATCTGTGCTGCGATTAATGCCGTTGGAAGTGAGAAGCGACGCGTTATTTTATCGACTCGCGATAACTTCCCGACCGATTTATACATGGTCCAAGGTGTTGAATCGTTTCTGGGTCAGCAACGCTGTGAACTCAAGCTGGTTGACGAAGCTGAGCTCGTCGACGCTATTGATGAACGTACCGTTGCGGTTTTAGCAACCGAGGTCAACTTTAGAACAGGCCGTCGACTTGATTTGCAACAGCTCAGTCAAGCGGCTCATGCCCAGGGTGCTTTAATGATAGCCGATTTAGCCCATAGCGCCGGCGTCATGCCGATCCAGCTGAGTCAGTGGCAAGTCGACTATGCCATTGGTTGTACATACAAATATTTAAACGCAGGTCCTGGTGCTCCTGCGTTCGTTTATGTCAGTCAGCGTCACCATGCAATACTCACACAACCGCTACAAGGCTGGTTTGGGCACCTTAACCCATTTGCTTTTGAGCCCAAGTATCAAAGCGCTAAAGGCATTCGACAAATGTTAGTGGGTACGCCCCCCGTCATCTCAATGCAAGCAGTAAACGCTGCACTCGAATGCTTTAATGATGTTTCTCTAGCGCAGGTGCGTGCAAAATCAATGCAGCTGACTCACACTTTTCAACAGAGCTTAGCCGCTCAGGATTGGTCATCCGACTTTGAACTCATTTCACCGTCGCATGCCGAACAGCGTGGCAGCCAACTGAGTTATGCTCATCCAAATGCCTATGAGATTTGCCAGGCACTGATTGAACGCGGTGTGATTGCTGACTTCAGAGCACCTAATTATATCCGTTTCGGCTTTGCACCATTGTATAATCAATTCCAAGAAGTTGAACGCGCAATAGCAATACTGGCAGATATTATGTCAACTGAAGCCTATCGGGATCCGCGTTGGCAAACGCGCTCAACAGTGACCTAGCTCAACAACCGTGTGTCTATCATGAGCTCGTACCGATGCGGGCACATGATGACTTGCTACCAAAACGATAGATAGGGGCAACTCATTCATCAGCCGCTCGGTAATTCGAGCGGCTAAGTCCACTTCTAAGCCAGAGAAGGGTTCATCCAAAATCACCAGAGGCGCGTCTTTAAGCAATGCACGAGCAAGCGCCAAACGTCGATATTGCCCACCCGATAAGCGAATCCCAAGCTCACCGATACGACTATTTAACTGCTCCGGCATTTGCCGAATACGTTCGGCTAACTCAACCCACTCCAACACTTTCCAAATTCGCTGATCATCCAGTTGGCGTCCCAGGGTGAGGTTGTTAAATACGGTATCATCGAGTATGTCAGTATGCTGAGTCAGGTAATTAAATTCCGATAATTTCGGTACTGCGATCTTACCTGAAAAGTTCGCGTACATACCTGCCGTTGCATTTAGAAGTGTTGACTTCCCCTCGCCCGATGGGGCGGATAACCATACCCATTCGCCCGCAACAGCTTGGAGGCTTATAGGTGCAAACAGTTGGCGTGACTGTCGATACACGGTGACATTATCCCACCGCAGCGAGGCATCCACGGACTCAACGACTTTCGCCTTTGCTGAACTATTGGTTTGTTCTGCCAATAAGCGACGACTAGCTAGAGCAGTACGTCCATAAGTTTGCCATTGTTGAGGTAATTCAAGTAACAACTCCTGCCAAGCTAGCGCGGCAAGCAATAACATGACCACCTCCGCACTACTGACCTGAGCGTTTGGGTCAATGAACAACTGAATAGCCACCCAATAGATACCTATAACCGCTCCATGTGTCAGCCACTCAAGTAATAGCTTAATCTTGCGAGCGCGGCGTTGTTCAAACTGAAAGGCACGCTCAGTTTCTCGAGAATAATATGTAATACGTTCGCTTTGCTTATCAAACTGTTTCCACGCCATAACTTCTTCTAGTGACTCAGTGAGTGCCATTCCACGGGCGCGTATACGGTGTTGATACTTCTCAACCTTTACCGCTTGTAATAGCGAGTAGTGTGCTAGTCGAGATATCAACCAGTAGGCGCCCAGCCCTGTAATCACTACAATTCCAGCAAGCGCCCAGTGATAAAAACTAAACCAAAAGATAAAACATAAGCTAACGGCCGCTACCGCAAAGGCTGGCATAGCCAGTCTAAGCCAAAGATTATCCATTGCTTCTATGTGGCGAGTCAGACCTTGAATCGCCTGCGCGACTCGAAAACGTGCTAAGCCTTCATAGGCGTGCCGTTGAAAACGTTTGAACCAAGCGATACGCCAACGCGCTTGTATTTTCAACACCAAGTCATGATTAACTAAACGTTCAACATAACGCGCGACCGTTCTCGTCACGGCGAAAAAGCGAATACCAGAACCCGGTGCATAAATGTTCACCGTAACAAATATCGCGGAAGCCGTAATAAACCAGCCTGATAAAGCCAAAAGTCCAATGCCACAAACGACGGTGAGTAACGCCAACTTGAACCCGAGCCACCACTGCCAGCGATGTGCGTTAAAAGCCCGAAACCAAGGCTTAAATACCGCAGGCTTAGACATACGAACCTCCCCCATCGAGCTCGATACGATGATCGGCCAACGCGATGAGTGCTTCATCATGACTGGCAACAATCACCGTCCGCCCAGATTTACATAAGTCACCCAGTTCGCGTCTAATCACATCCGCGGATTCGTTATCCAAGTTTTCTGTCGGCTCGTCTAAAATGATCAAGGGGTATGAACTCAGTAAACAACGTGCCAAAGCTAACCGTCGTTGCTCACCACCGGACAAGCCTGCCCCACGCTCACCTAGCATCGTATCTAACCCCGAAGCGGCAACAGCAATGGCTTTATCAAGACCGACCCGCCGCAATACGGGTTGCGGGTCAACGGATGGGTCATCACTGTACAAAAACAAGTTAGTGCGAATGCTCGCGGGTAATAGAAAGGGTTGTTGCGAAAAGTAGGCAATCGGTTGGTCGCTATCGTTCGCGCGTAACACGGTACCTTGATAACTTTGAAGTCCAAGAAGAGCTCGTAAGAGTGTGCTCTTTCCCGAGCCAGAAGGGCCAGAGATAACCGTCAGAGCCCCTTTCGGGAACGTAAAGTCGGGGTAAGGTAATCGGGCGTTGGGCGTAATAGTCACCTGCAGGTTTTGGGTTGCCAAGCAGTGCCCCGGAGCAGTCATTGCTACATCCGCCTGCACGTCTTGCGGGTTGTTTTCAGTTAATAAGGTCGCGGCGCCCATGGCTGCCGCACGATCGTGATAAGTTTGCGCGAACTGTCGAAGCGGAGCAAAATATTCAGGAGCCAGCATAAGCACGAGCAGCCCACTAAATAACGTGAGTTCATCAGCACCTAGCCAATTAATGTAGCCAAGCAAACCAAAACCAACGTATAGCGCCACCGCCGCGATGGCCACACTCGAGAAAAACTCCAACACGGCAGAAGATAAAAACGCTAGCTTGAGCGTTTTCATGTTCGCGCGCCGATAATCCTCCCCGGCTTGCGCAATCGTATTATTGGCAAACTGTAAGCCATTAAATAGTTTGATACTTGTCGCGTTCTTAAGCATGCTGGTGAATACTCGACTTAGCGCGACACTGCTTTGTGCATGCTTTTGACTGACTCGCTCAGCCCCTATACCAACAAGCGCCATAAATAGAGGAATGATAGGCCCGGAAATAAGCAGCAACACACCCACAACGGGATTCAGCCAAAAGCAGACCACCAAAATCATCAGTGGGCTTAACACAGTCAGATACTGTTGCACAAAGTAACGCTCATAATAGCCACGTAACTGCTCAACGGTATCGATAAGCATCGACCCATCACCGCGATCAATACTTTGTCCTTGTCGACACTGACTCTGCCATCGCCGCAGTAGTCTTTGTCGTGCATGGTGCAGCGCCAGACCCGCTGCTTCACTTTGCCAAAGTTCACGCCGCCAACCCATGATGGCGCGCGCACAAGTAGCGAAAGCCAACAACAACCAATACAGTGTCAGATCGCTGAGCGGCTCTTTCAGCACCAGCAGTCGATGGGCTAACTGAGCGACCACATACAATTGCAGGATCACACTGGATGTTTGTAAAACACCGAAAAGCAGCGCTCGACGAGTCGAGCGCTGCGCAACAGTTTGGATTTGCTTAAGATAGTTCGCTGCAGAGCGAAAGTTATCACTCATTGGTTCTTAGTGATAACCCTGATCGGCTTTTACCTTGCCGCGAAATACCCAGTAAGTCCAAGCGGTGTAAACAAGCACAATGGGGATTACGAACAGCAAACCTAACAGCAGGAATAGCTGTGACTCATGGGCCGACGCTGCTTGGCTTAATGTATAGTTAGGGGGTACCACATAAGGCCACTTGCTCGCCAATAGGCCTAAGTAAGTGAAAATAAACATTCCCATGGTGGCAATAAAAGGGGTTCCCTCACGCTTGGCTTGAATCGAGCGATATAACCAAAACGCACAAGCCAACGCTAAAATCGGCAGTAGCCAAATCGGCGTGATGTGTGAGAACCAACGCTCTGAAACGAACGGGTCAACAAAGGGAGTCCAGATACTGATGATGGCAAAAATCAGCAGTACCGCCGCCAGTAGCGGCTTCACTAAACGATAGGCCCATTGTTGAGTCGAACCCTCAGATTTCATCACTAACCAAGTTGCCCCCAGTAGCGCATACCCCGCGACCAGTCCAAGCCCCGTCAACACGGTAAACGGTGACAGCCAGTCTAATGCTCCACCGACATAGCGCATATTTTCAGTTTCGAAGCCTTGGATATAAGCGCCTACAACAGCGCCCTGTGCAAACGCCGCAACTGTTGAGCCGATTGCAAAGGCCCAGTTCCAAAGATAACGCGATGTATGTGCTTTAAAGCGGAACTCAAAGGCAACGCCGCGAAAAATAAGTCCCGCGAGCAATAGGAAAACGCCGATGTAGAGTGCCGGCAAGAAAATACTGTAAACCAGCGGAAAGGCAGCCAATAAACCCGCGCCGCCTAGCACCAACCAGGTTTCGTTGCCATCCCATACAGGCGCTACGGAGTTCATCATAATGTCGCGGTCATGTTCACTGGGTGCGAACATAAACAGTATGCCTTGGCCTAAATCGAAGCCATCCATCAACACATACATGATGACACCGAAGGCAATTATCGCAGCCCAGACGTAAGTCAAATCAAAAATGGGTTCACTCATGATAGGTGCTCCTTAATCAAAGTCGGCTTCTGCAGCAGAAAGTGGACGTTTAGCACGATGCTTCTCGTCGTCGTGCTGCTCGGCAGCTTCAGTACCTGCGCGGATAACACGTGTCAGATAATAAGCACCCGCCGCGAATACACAGGCGTACACTGCGATATAGCCAATCAAGGTGAACAATGCCATCCCGCCCGTTAACGACGGTGTTAGTGCTTCGGCTTGGGTCATCTGACCGTACACAAGATAAGGCGCTCGTCCCACCTCGGTTACAAACCAACCCGACAGCACTGCGACGAACGGCGCCAGCGACATTAATCGCAATCCTTGCAAGAACCAACGATTACGTGCGTAAGCCTTATTTTTACGCAAAATGAGACCGGTAATGGCGAATAACACCATGAGTACGCCCATCGCAACCATTATTCGGAAAGACCAGAAAACAACCGGCACGTTAGGTTGTTGATCTTTTGGCATTTCTTTAATGCCGGGCACTTCACCGTCCCACTCGTGAGTCAAGATCAAGCTCGCCATGCTGGGAATACCCACTTCAAAGTGGTTTTTCTGAGCCTCTTGGTCAGGAATCGCAAATAAAAGCAGGGGCACATTCTTTTGTGTTTCCCAGTTCGCCTCCATCGCGGCCACCTTGGTCGGCTGATGTTTTAGCGTATTGAGACCATGCATGTCACCGACAAAGATTTGCAACGGCGCAATTATCAGTAACAGCCATAACGTCATTGAGAGGGCTTTACGGTGCAGCTCGGTATCACGCTTTTCAAGAATAAACCAAGCACTCACGCCAGCAACAACAAAACCACCGGTTAGAAAGGAAGCTAACGCCATGTGGCTGAAACGATACCAAAACGAGTCATTAAAAATGGCGGCTGACCAATCAATGACATGATAAAAACCATCACGCATTTCAACGCCCGCAGGTGTTTGCATCCAGCTGTTGGCCGACAAGATCCAAAAACTAGAAATAAAGGTGCCGATAGACACCATCAGCGCAGCAAAAAAGTGAACACCGTTCGGTACCTTACCGCGACCGAACAAAAGCACCCCCAGAAACGCCGCTTCTAAGAAGAACGCTGTCACCACCTCGTAGCTCAGTATTGGGCCTAAAAAGTTAGATGTCGCGAGCGCGAAGTTACTCCAGTTCGTACCGAACTGAAAGGACATAACAATACCGGACACCACACCCATACCAAAAACAACCGCGAACACTTGGGTCCAGAAGGCACCTAAGCGCTCCCACTTCGGGTTGTTAGTTTTGAATGCAAGGCCGTAAATTAATGCAATATAAGATGCCAAACCGATAGTGAACACGGGGAATATGGCATGAAATGACACGACAAACGCGAATTGAATTCGCGAAAGCACGAGGGGGTCAAGATCCATAATACGATCTCCTTAGCCAATGACGTTATAAGTCAAGTTACTAACCTTAATTGAAAGGTTACTAAATATTTTTTAACACGCTTCTTGTTGCTCTGTCGTGCGGTCAATTTGATGCATATCAATATGCTTATAAATATAATATATTAATCGCGAGCTAGCGCAATTCGCCCCGCTTTTACTGCGTTTCGGCGGACGCTCGGCTGTAATCCAATTTTAAATAAATCACCGTTCATGCCCGTAAGCGTCATCCTCACACCCGCTTTTTTGGCGACTTCAGCATGCGCTTTCATATGGTCGGGTCCGCCATGCGTGGGTATCACCATACGCGGCTTCACCCACTGGTACAGTTGTTTAAGCTCTTCTTGATTAGGATGGCCCGAAGCGTGCAGTATGCGGTCACTTTGTTCGGCATGCACGACCTCTATTCGACGCGCTTTAAACTTATTCGTGAGGCGTTGAATATCAAGCTCATTACCTGGAATAATAATAGCGCTCATGATGACTTTGTCACCTTTATCCAGCACTAAGTGAGGATGGCTATCGTCGGCTAAACGATTGAGTGCTGCTCTAGATTCACCCTGGCAGCCTGTCGCCACAACTAACACTTCTCGTGCTGGTAAATAACCAACATGCGTATGGTCAATGAGCTCAATATGCTCGGGCCATAATCCAAATTGGCGTGCCAGACCTACATTTCTCTCTAAAGAACGCCCAAGCACTGCCAAATAGCGACCCGAAGCTTCAGCTACCCGAGCTAACGTGATTAGACGTGCGATGTTACTGCTAAAGCAGCCGACAACAACGCGTCCTTGTGCTTCTTTTACCTCGGCTAACAGCCCATCATGGCAATCCGCTTCAGAAGTCGACCACCCTGGTTTCATGGCGTTAGTGGAATCACCCACAACGGCATCAATGCCTGTTAATCCAAGTCGTTGAAACACGCCACTGTCAAAGCCGGCTGAGGTAATTGGTTGTGCATCTATTTTCCAGTCTCCCGTGTGTAATACGCGAGCAGCAGGTGTTTCGATAATGGAGACCAGTTCAGCAAATGCGGTATAGGCTAATTTTTTGCGCAGAACAGCAGCTGTATAAGGTGTGGTGTAGATTGGTTTTTGCCAGCGCAGCCATAAATCTTCTATAGCGCCAATGTGGTCTTCGTGAGCGTGGGTAATAATGATCGCTTCGAGTTCGTCTTTATTATCTGTAATGAAGCGAGGGTCGGCACAGACGACTTCGTGCTTTAGGCTATTGGGCTTTGCAGGGTTAAGCGGTTCATCAAAGGAGACACCACAGTCGATCATCAACCAGCGACCGGCATGACCGTAAAGGTTCATGTTCATGCCGATCTCACCTGTCCCGCCAAGGGGTAGGAACCACATGTCGACTTCGCTTGGATACAACGTGAGTCTCCTCTAACTTACTGTGTAAGCGTTAGATATGCGAAACTAGTAACGTTGATGCTACTCCTTTTGGATTACTTTTACATCTTCATTCAGAGATTAAATCGTGCTGTGATGTCAATCAAATACAACACTACACTTGCTTAAACCAATCCTCTATCACATTCATCACTAAACGTGTCTTTGCCGGGATACTCTCTTTCACCGGTAGGACTGCATAAACACCGTATTCCACACCGTCCCAATCGGGTAGTAAGCGGACGAGTTCACCGTTTTGTAACTCAGGCTTCACTTCGGGTTCTGGCAACAGTGCAAATCCAACGCCGTCGCACGTCAATTGAACCGTTGTTTGCATATTGTCGACTTGGATACGCGGCGCTGGCAGCGGCAAGTCATAGGTATTTGAAAAATGCGCAATAAAGGTCTCCGCTTGTAAATCCTCAAGACTGCTAACCCTGCGTTTGGCGAGCTCATGAGTGCTTGCGACACAAGGCACCAAATGCCAATTAATTAAATGATGGGAGTACAAGGAGGAGTCGGGTAATGGCCCAATACGAATTGCGAGATCCACGCCTGCAGTCACTAAATCAATCGGTTCATCCGTCATTGATAACTTAAACTGCATGTCTGGAAACTGCTCAGTTAGCTGTCGTAGAGGCTCGCTCAGTAAGCCGCCCCCGAACCCCACAGGTGCCATGATCTTCATCACCCCCGCCGGCGTTTGCGTCAGCTGCTCCATACGCTCTTGATTTTTCGCAGCAATACTCAAAATGTCCAGACATGACTGATAAAACACTTCACCGGCTTCGGTGAGCGTCATAACCCGCGTGTTACGGTGAAATAACGCTAGGCCATTATCCTTTTCAAGCTTCCTAAGTTGTTGACTGACAGCAGAAACGGTCATATGCAGCTCACTCGCGGCTGCACTCATACTCTTTAACTCGACGGTGCGAGTAAACGCCTTCATCGACCGAATCATCTTCGGATTCATAGCTTAAGCACCTCTTAAATATGCTTACAAATAAACGAGATTGCAGAAACGTTTATTATACGTATATTTGCAAATAAAAACTATTCTCATTTTTATATATGGAGAACATTGTGTATCTATCAAACACGCGCGGCTTAAAACTGTCAATCATTGCCTCTGCCATTTGCACCTTCACTTTATCAGCAAATGCTAACCCGCAACAGTCAGATTACCGCGCAAACCATTCTCATAAACGTGAAAAGCCCATGGAGGTTTTAGTTGTCACTGCGTCCGGTGCCGACAAGACTTTACGAGATGCACCTGCGTCAGTCAGTGTCATTTCTGGTAAAGAATTATCACAACGTTTTTACAAAGATCTGACCGATGCACTGACCGATGCGCCTGGGGTTATTGTCACCAATGGTGGTGACCGACAAGACATCAGCGTTCGCGGAATGAGCAGTCAGTACACCTTGATTTTGGTCGATGGACAGCGCCAAACATCACGAGAAACACGACCTAATAGTGACGGTCCGGGCGTTGAAGGCGCGTGGACACCGCCCTTAGCAGCTATTGAACGTATCGAGATAATTCGCGGCCCAATGTCTTCGCTATATGGTTCGGATGCTATTGGCGGTGTCATCAATATTATAACCAAGAAAACACCGCAAGAATGGCGCAGCGAAGTTCGTGTAGACTCCGTTGTACAAGAACGCAGTGACTCCGGTAATAGCTACCAAGTTAACCTTTTTACCTCTGGTTCGCTGATTGAAGACACCCTCGGACTGCAAGTGTATGGCGGATATACACGTCGACTTGAGGACGATATTGTGGATGGATATCGCGGTAAAAAAACCGACCATGCGACCGTGAAACTCGCTTACACACCAACGGTCGACCACGAATGGCTTTTTGAGGCAGGCACTAACTCACAAACCATAGACGCCACACTGGGTAAAACCGTTGCGCCCCTAGCGGCGGGTGAAAGTTGTGGCCGCCGCGGTTGTCCTGAGTCATCCACTACCGAGTATGACAATCAAAGTTACTCCATTGCTCACAACGGTCAATGGGGGCTTGTCGGCGCTCGAAGCTATCTAAAACGAGACGAATACGACAACAATGCGCGTCAGATGTACATAACCAATACCGATTTCCAAACCGTATGGAATGTGCCACTCACCGTTGAGCAGCCAATTACACTCGGCGCCGCATATCTAAAGGAAGAGTTAGAAGATCGCACCAGTAACCAAATTAGCGACCGCACACAAATCGATAGCTCTCAATGGTCAGTATTTGCTGAGTCAACATGGCCTATCGCAAAACACTTCGAGCTCACAACCGGCTTGCGTTACGACGATGATGAGTATTTTGGTGACCAATGGAGTCCCCGGGTCTACGGCGTCTACCACTTATCACGAGCCACCACACTAAAAGGTGGCGTATCCACCGGCTTTCGAGCACCTAACTTACGTCAAACCACAGAGGATTGGGGGCAAGTCAGTCGAGGGGGAGATATTTATGGTAACCCCGACTTGCAAGCCGAAACATCGGTTAACTACGAACTCGGTTTATATACCCACTTTAGTCGAGGAATAAAGAGCTCAGTTATCGTTTTCTATAACGAGTTCGACGATAAAATATCGCGTATTGCATGCCCCGTCACTCAGTGTACCGGCGGTCCCAATCAGTTCGGCTCTATGCCCACAACGTACGTCAACGTGGATGAAGCAGTGACACAAGGTGTTGAAGCCACTTTTGATGCACGATTTAACAAAGCTTGGAAACTGAGCGCGAACTACACCTTTACGGATTCGGAGCAAAAAACCGGTGAATATAAGGGCGAGCCACTCACACAGCTACCCAAGCATTTGGTACAAACGTCGCTCAATTGGAAGCCTTCCGCGGCAATGAATACCTGGTTACGCGTTCATTATCGTGGCGAAGAGAGTCAACCCACGACTGGACCTTCGAGCGGTTCACTGATTGCTCCTTCATATACGCTGACCGATTTGGGCATCAACTACTTCCTCACACCCGATATTAAGGTCGGAGCCGGTATTTATAATCTATTTGATAAGCAAATTGGTGTCGAAGAGTACGGCTATATCGAGGACGGACGCCGTCTGTGGGTTTCTCTTGGCTGGACTTTTTAATCGATGCGCGCACGTCAATTTTGGAATATTAAAAACTGGCATTGGGTCAGTTCCGCGATTTGTTTGGTCGGCATGCTGCTTTTTTCTGTGACAGGTATCACCCTCAACCATCCCACCGTGTTTGAGGGTGATGCTGAGATCACTCAAATAGAGGCTGACGTTCCCTCCGCTATTATGGCGGGTTTAAATGCCGAGCGACCTCTGAGTCAGGCGTTTCGTCAGTGGTATCAAAGCACCACAGGTAACCCATTACCTGATGCCGTTAACGCACAATGGAGTGAATTTGAAATGTACGTATCGTTACCACGTGCGGGGGGTGACCGTTGGTTTTCAGTCGACCGAGAGTTACATACCTTTTATCAAGAAACCACAGACCGTGGCTGGATTGCTTATCTCAACGATTTACACAAAGGCCGCAACACTCACTTTTTATGGTCGCTGTTTATCGATGTCTTCGCACTGGCCGCCATTCTATTTTCAGTAACCGGCTTGTTGCTTTTGAAAAAGTACGCCAAGGGTCGTAAAACTACGTGGCCATTGGTTGCCGCAGGTCTGCTCATACCTGTATTACTTTTGATTCCAAACCATAGCTCCGCCAATGAACTCAAGGTTGAGCTGCCACGCCTCTCAGTCTCTGAATATCATCCACCTTATCTCGCGGTGTGGCTGATGGACAGTGAGCGCAAGAAAGTCGCTGATGTCGCTATCTGGTATGACACTCAACTTGCTGACAAAGAAGGTGAAAAGTGGCTTAAAGATATGCGCTTATGGTGGCGCCGCAGCGGGCGCTTTTTAAGTATGCCCGTCGATGGGATCTCTGGCGCAACCCGACAACCGGGTTCACATCGAATCGACCTCAAGCCACTGACTCAGGTTATCAGCCAACGGCCTCCGCAATCTTACACCTTGTATATCGAGGCAGCGCGCGAACTCGGTGGACGCGAGGTACTGCAATTTAATTTCCAATGGCCATTAAACAAACCACTGCAACACACCGAGCAAGGCGACAACGAGCTCGGTACTGTAATACTTACTCTGGAGCCTTTAAATGATTAAACGTAAACCCTCACAACTATTACTCATGGGCGTGTTACTAACATCGAGCCTCTCGGTCAACGCCCACCGCTTATGGATAAAACCGAACACCACGACAGTATCCGGTCAAGATGAATGGGTCACCTTTGATGCCGCTATCGCTAACGGTATTTTTAACCCAGATCACTTTGCCATGCCTTTAGACCGCCTCACGGCATACAATCCAGACGGTCAGCCCATTGAGTTGCAAAATCAGGCGAAGCTGAAATACCGAAGTGTATTTGATCTTCAGCTCACCCAGCCGGGCACCTATGAAGTCAGTATGAATAGCCGCAGCCTGCAAGCCAGCTGGCAAGATGATCAAGGGAAGCGGCAGCGTTGGCCCGGCCGTGGGGAAGTGGGTACGCTCGAAGGATTTCACCAGCACGTACCCCAAGATGCAAAAGATTTAAAAGTCTTCGACAGTGCCCGTCGGGTGGAAGTATTTGTTACCGCGGGCGCGCCAAGTCAAAAGGTCATAACACCGACTGGTAATGGACTTGAGCTTAATGGCAAAACCCACCCCAACGATCTCTATACCGGAGAATCGGTATCACTAGGTTTCTTATTCGATGGCGAACCAGCTAAAGATGCACAGGTGACCCTTGTCCGACAAGGCGAAAAGTATCGTGATAATAGTAAGCCGATGCGCTTTACCACGGACGCTAGAGGCACCTTTGAAGTGAGTTTTGATGCACCCGGTATGTACTTTATCGAGGTTGAATATAAAGACGATCGCGCAAAAGCGCCAGCGATGGTGAGATTAGGTAACTACTCAGCCGTCATTGAAGTATTACCTCTATAACGTGTTCAGGGCGCGCCAGCGCCCTGATTATTTTACACCCTACGGTAAAAAATTCCTCGCCGAGGCAAATCCAAGCTGAGCTAACTTTGGTATCTTTTAGACGCGTTGTACCCAACCAATAGAGGAACTTTTATGTCGAATAATGCTTACGTCCCACCCAAAGTATGGGAGTGGGAACCCGGTAACGGTGGTAAATTCGCCAACATTAACCGCCCAGTTTCTGGTGCGACTCACGAGCAGCCACTGCCCAAAGGGGAACACGATCTTCAACTCTATTCCCTGGCAACACCCAATGGACAAAAAGTAACTATCCTACTTGAAGAACTCCTTGAGGCCGGCGTTAAAGAAGCCGATTACGATGCCTATCTTATTAACATATTAGAGGGAGAGCAGTTCTCGAGCGGATTTGTTGAAGTTAACCCAAACTCAAAAATACCCGCTCTGCTGGATAAAAGTACCGAACCGGGCACACGCGTGTTCGAGTCAGGCTCTATTCTTCTGTATCTTGCTGAAAAATTTGGTCACTTTCTGCCAACCACGCCTGCTGCACGTGCCGAATGTCTAAACTGGTTATTCTGGCAAATGGGCAGCGCCCCTTTGCTAGGCGGTGGCTTTGGTCATTTCTATGCTTATGCTGACGAAAAGTTAGAGTACCCAATCAACCGCTTTACGATGGAGATCAAACGTCAATTAGATGTACTCGATAAGCAACTTGCCAATCATGAGTTTATTGCAGGAGACGAGTACAGCATCGCAGATATGGCTATTTTTCCGTGGTACGGAGCGTTAGTTCGCAACGAAGTTTATGAGGCTGCTGAGTTTATTCAAGCGCGCACCTATAAAAACGTACAGCGCTGGGCCGAGCAGTTATCACAGCGCCCTGCGGTTAAACGCGGTCGTATGGTCAATAAAACCTGGGGTGAGCCAGAAGAACAGCTGCATGAGCGCCACAGCGCTGAAGACTTTAAGACTAAAACACAAGATAAAATCGGCTAGAAAAGAAAAAGCCCCGAGTAAAGGCTCGGGGCAAAATATATCCAGGGAGTATAAATTTGTTGTCTGGTGTTCTCCAGAAAACGACTGCAATTATCAATACTTACGGTGACAACTTCGTTTCGGATTCATGACAATTTGATGAATCTCTCAGTTAGTTTTGATTGTCGCCTTAAACTGATATCGAGCCTTCGTCTTCCTCTTGCTGAGCTTCTTTAGGATTTGGGCCATACTTATTCGTACCCGGCTTACCCGCTACACAGGCAATACCCAAAATAATAAAGGGTCCCGCGATAGGAACGAATACCAGTAAATAAAGCCACCCTGTCAAGCCAACGTCGTGCAAACGCCGAACAGCAACGGACACGTTAGGTAATAAAATAAATACACCATAAAGACCCGTAAATAGACCCACGCCGAACTCTTGATCCCATAGTCCTAGCGTGATGTCTAGAATAGCCGCAGCAATATAGAACAACAAATTAAAGAGCGTGAACATCCAAAATTCCGTCCGAGTAGAACGGGACTTGAAATCTAAATAGCGTCGCAACGCTTCTAAATACCACTTCATAAAAAACCTATTATTGTTGAAGTGCTTGCATTATCGGCAGTTCGTTTCCGTTAAGTACAAACTTACCATCTTGCAACGTAAATTTGCTCACATAAGCATCATCTTGCTCAGTAATAAAGCCCTGTTGAATCAAAGCTGAAATAATAAGCGGCGCCTGCTGCTCAGCTAGTTGTTGCATTTTCTCAGGATCTTGTCTTGTCGGCGGTAGCTGGTTTTTAAGCTGCATCAATATTTGTTTTTCTGCAAGCCATGTAGCAAGCGGCTTGTCGATCGAGAGATTAGCATCAGAGTTCACATGAGATAGCCAAAACACCTGATTATCGATGGGCTGAGGTAATTTATCGATGGCGGCCAATTGCATCATCATATCCGCATTCATATCGCCTTGCTCGAACGAAGCTTTGAGCGCATCGATTTTAAGCGAAGGCTCAGCCTCAGAGAATTGCATCAAACGCTTAACGAAGAACTCCTTTTGTTCCTCGAGAAGAACCTCAGGATGGGCGGTCGCATCTTGGTTTGCCGCCAACTTTTGAAACGCCTCAAGCACCTCAATATTTAAATTATCCATGGATATGTCTAGCGCTATATCATTAACACTAATAACCGACGAAGTGAGCGATTCAAGTGTCTGAGCAACAGACATACTTGCATTGACTTCATCTTCCCCGATATCCGAGCGAGTGTTCATTTGATAGTTACTTAGTACTAAAGGTTGCTCCATTGTCTTATCTTCAAAATAAAACTGAGCAATGGAAAGCGATGACTCGCCCTCATAAACACTGCCTTTTAATAATTTTTCAAGCGGTGTTTCAGCGTTAATATCGAACTTCATGTCTTTAAGATCGACTCGCGCCCCACCCTCGGTAGCGAGTTTAAACTGCTCAAAACCACCGCCATATTCGATATTGTCGCTATCAATAGCGCCACGTCCCTGATAACCGGAAAAATTCACCGCTACACCGTCGCCATTCTCGACAACTTTAAACTTGGCAATTCGGTCACGGTACTCCCCACCTCCGAATAAACCTAAAGAGCCTGTCATGTGATACAAAGCATCACCATCGCCCCACTCAAGGTACTCGCGTAACTTGTCGTCCACAAGTTCAAGTTTCCATGAAGCTAAGCCGATTCCTGCATCATATTTTGTCAACAATAAACCATGTTGTGCTGATAGTTGGAATTCGGCGTTTATTTCTTCAGGGAGTTCCATTCCGTCATCGGTCATATTACCGAGTTTTACTGTAACTAAAATTGTCCCTTCCGAACTAAGATAGCCACTCTGAAAGTCGACCAGTTTAGCATCGTACGCTGGCTGAGAATCTAATGCAGCCACTTGCGCCTTAACCTGACTCTCAACAACCGAGCCTGTAAAGTATGGACTCACAGCAAATGCTGCCACAACAGCAGCTGCGCCGCCTAGAAACACTTTTTTGCTCATTTCTACACCTTATTTAGATCAGTTTATTTTGTAATTATTTTGTTGCCATTTTGTCACAAGTTGGGCTGCGGCGCATTAAGAAATATCTTAATTTTCGTGATTTTACCCATGACGCGGGCATCAAAAGACGAGATAATGCGCGCTTTGTTTTAGCAATCAGGTCGAAGCGCTATGGAAATCAAAGTTAATTTTTTAGAAAATCTCAAACTCGAAGCTAAGTTTGACGATTTCACCGTTATTGCCGATCAGCCTATTCGTTATAAAGGTGACGGCTCTGCGCCTAGCCCATTCGACTATTTTCTCGCATCATCAGCCTTGTGCGCGGCATACTTCATTCGCTTGTACTGTAATGCGCGCGATATTCCAACGGAGAATATTCGGTTATCGCAAAACAATATCGTCGATCCCGAAGACCGCTATAACCAGATCTTTAAAATTCAGGTCGAACTCCCAGAGGATATTTCGGACAAAGACCGCCAAGGTATTCTCAGAGCCGTAGAGCGCTGTACAGTCAAACGTGTGGTGCAAACTGAACCTGATTTTCAGATTGAGACCGTCGATAGCCTCGACGACAGCGCTCAAGCTCTCTTGATGGGGGCGCCAGACGGCGATCAAACGACCTTTATTAAAGGCAAAGATTTACCTCTAGAGCAAACCATCGCCAACATGACTCAAATACTGGCTGACTTGGGCATGAAAATCGAGATCGCTTCTTGGCGCAATATCGTGCCAAACGTGTGGTCTCTGCATGTGCGTGATGCCGCATCGCCGATGTGCTTTACTAACGGCAAAGGCGCGACAAAAGAAGCCGCCTTATGCTCTGCATTAGGTGAGTTCATTGAACGCCTCAACTGTAATTTCTTTTATAACGACCAGTACTTTGGTCAAGAGATTGCGCAAAGCGAGTTTGTCCACTATCCCAACGAACGTTGGTTTGAGCTCACCGAAGACGACAGCCTACCTAGCGGCATTTTAGACGACTATACACGTGCTATTTATGACCCTGAAAACGAGTTAGCTGGCTCGAATTTAATCGACACCAACTCCGGTAATATCCAGCGCGGTATCTGTGCGCTACCGTTTCAACGCCACTCGGATGGTGAAACGGTGTACTTTCCTTCTAACTTAATCGAAAACCTGTACTTAAGTAACGGTATGAGCGCCGGTAATACGCTCGACGAAGCGGTTGTCCAATGCCTATCTGAAATATTCGAACGCGCCGTCAAGCGCGAAATTATCGAAAATGAAATCGCATTGCCTGACGTACCGGACACCGTTCTTGAGCGCTTTCCCAAACTCGTAGAAGGCATCAAGGGACTAGAAGAGCAAGGCTATCCCGTATTAGTAAAAGACGCCTCGCTAGGCGGTCAATTTCCTGTAGCCTGTGTCACTCTGATGAACCCTCGCACCGGTGGTGTGTTTGCCTCGTTTGGTGCGCACCCCAGCTTAGAAGTTGCTCTTGAGCGCAGTCTCACTGAGCTTTTACAAGGGCGCAGCTTTGAAGGATTAAACGACTTACCTGCGCCGACTTTTAACCAAATGGCTGTTACCGAGCCCAATAACTTTGTCGAACACTTTATCGATTCCTCAGGTGTAGTGTCGTGGCGTTTCTTCAGCGCACGTTCAGAATATGAATTCGTCGACTGGGACTTTTCCGGTTCAAATCATGAGGAAGTGAACACCTTGTTTGGGATTCTTTCTGATTTAGGCAAAGAAGCCTATGTCGCCGTTTATGACGAACTGGGTGCACCGGCATGTCGTATCCTCGTGCCGGGTTATTCAGAAGTGTATCCCGTAGAAGATTTGATCTGGGATAACACCAACGTGGCACTGCAATTCCGCGAAGATATTCTAAACCTTCACCGTCTCGGTGACGATGCCCTCGCGGATTTAGTCGAGCGTTTAGAAGAAAGCCAGCTTGATAATTACATGGACATCATCACGCTGATCGGTATTGAGTTTGATGAAAATACTGTGTGGGGTCAGCTCACGATCTTAGAGCTTAAATTGCTTATCTACCTTGCGTTAGGCGAACATGCGCTCGCGCTAGAGCATGTGGAAATGTTCCTACAATACAACGACAACACCGTTGAACGCGTTTTATTCTATCGCGCCGTGGAAGCCCTTCTTGAGGTCGAGCTCGACGAAGAACTCGAACGTAGCGACTTTATTTATAACTTCCGCCGCATGTTCGGCGATAAAACCATGGATGCAGTCGAAAGTTCCGTCGATGGAAGCCTGCGCTTTCACGGTCTGACGCCCACCGACATGAATTTAACAGGCCTCGATCGTCACTTGCGTTTGATTGAAAGTTATAAAAAATTGCATGCCGCTCGAGCGCGAGTTGCTGCAATAAGTTTATAGCTTTTGATAGCTGCTCCTGCCTCTCGTTGAGGTGTTGAACTCTGGTGAACCTTTAAAACTACATGTTTTTGGGCTTAGTCTCACTAAGCCCTGCTCGATCTTCCTGCCAGACGCCTAATACAGTCATCTCTGACACTTACGTCATTCATTATCGTTTGCGCCTTTCGTCACCATGTACAAAATTAACCTGTCAATTTTCACAACAGTCACCAGGTCATGAAGAATTCATTAAATCAATTTTTTATTACATGTTTTTGTACCGTCTCTTTAAGCGCTTGTGTCAGTACTAGCCCCAGTCTAGGCGGTAGTTCTGGAAACACCATTACGGGAGCTGCCGGCGGAGCGCAAAGTCAGGGCGAAAACAAAGCGTTAGAACGCTGTGAAGCGCCTTTGGGAACACTCTCCATCTACGAAGATACTAACGAAAACTGGTGGTATGACTATCGACGCATGTACCCCCAACTGGGCACAACCGTGCCGCTCATACGTGTCATGATTCAGCAGTCAAACTGCTTCGTCATTGTTGAGCGAGGTAAAGCAATGCAGGCACTAGAAACCGAACGAACACTCATGGAAAGCGGAGAGTTGCGAGAGCAAAGTAACTTTGGCAAAGGTCAACTGGTAGCAGCCGACTACACAGTCAGCCCTTCGATTCAGTTTTCTGAAAGTGGTACACAAAACGTAGGAGGCCTACTCGGAGGTTGGGCAGGTATTGTTGCAGGCGGGCTATCAAGTAATGAAGCAGCAACCACCCTGTTGTTAGTCGATAACCGTTCTGGTGTACAAGTCTCCGCAGCGACAGGTAATGCGAAGAATTGGGACATCAGTGCCTTTGGTGGACTATTCAGTGGACTCTTTGCCGGTGTTGGTGGCTACACTGACACACCCGAAGGCAAAGTCATTTCAGCCGCATTTATGGACTCATATAACAATATGGTCAAATCACTAAAAAACTATAAAAGTCAGCGTGTGACTGGCGGGCTAGGTCGAGGAGGTGCGTTGGGCGTCAATTAGACGCCCAACCATTAGCTCACAACAGGCACGCCAAATATGGCTTCTATTCTTCCCTGAAGAGACATCCCATCGACGCGATGTTTAGAAGCCTTGTCGAGCAACTTGTTCCAGCGCATGTAATTATCCTTATAGAGCTTTATTGATTGATCCGATGAAGCGCCCGAACCATTCCAAGCCCTACTGTTTTCTAAAGCCACACCTACCGAAGCCATACTGACGGCAACAGTTCCTTCTAATACATTTTCAGGAATTACAATACCGAGACCAGCAGAGCCAATCGAAAGCATTGCCGGTAAGCAAGAGCGTCCCATATCAAGTAAGTTATCACGCCATGAACCTTGCCGAGCGTTGATTGCTGAAAACGTATCTCCAAACAAGCTACTGTGAATATCTTCGAACTCCTCAGCACTCCATTCATGTACAAATCGCTTACCGCTATTGTGGTCGCGTGCCTGCGCTCGAATCACCGTTTCATCTCTTACTTTAAAGAGTAAATCCAATAGCTGAGTAGGTGTAGTGACCTTCTTCTGCATTAACAAGGCGTAAGCATAAGGAAAACTTTGTAACGCCTCTGACTCTGTTTGAGAGATGGTCTGTAGTTGATTAATCGTAGAATTCTGTTGTAACTGACGACCCAAATAGCGCCACAAAAGAGCGCTCTGTTGCGACTTAAGATCTTCGATTGCAGGGGCTGCCACGTAAACCGCGCGATGCTGTGCCGCCAATTCATTAACAAAATTAACGCGAAAGCGATCGATCAAACCAGAGATCAACTTCCCCTCACCCTCTGTTTGGGATGCGGCTTGAGAAAATGCCTTATTAAAGTCATCAACGCTCGGTTGGTCAATGGCCGCGACATCAGCGATACTAACCAACAAACCGGCTACACACTTCGACCCCCGAAAGTCGTTTCGCTCTAACGTTTCCTTTGCCAAACGCTTACGTTCAGTAAAGTTAAGAGCCAACCCCTCAAGCAAACATTGCTTAAAAAGCTCCGCATCATTTTTATCAACTGCCTTTTGTTGTACCCATTTTGACGGACTTTCAAGCCACTCCTTAATCAATAACGAGGATTGAGCAACAGCTTCCTGACAGCAATTGAGCCATTGGTCAGTAACAACTAACGAAGTTTCACGCAGAAGCGAGTGATACAAATTGTTGTGATTTTTTAAAATGGCCTTGTCTTCATCTTGAATTGAGCCATCAAACCACACCTCCGACGACATCGCCAAAGATTCAATCACATTGAGCAGTTGCATGACTTGCTGTCGATTTAACTGCTTTGGACGTGAGTCTGCCCCTAACATCAAACTCATCGATAGATTCAGTTGGCGCGCATTCAACAACGAGCCACCCGTATAGTTCTGAATAGATAACGTCTTCATAATTAACGTTTTTGCTCTTTAAACCCTGTCCAACTAACACTTTATCAATAACTAGTTTGATAGCAAGTTATACCGATTATAAGTCCTGCATTGGCGGTTTTGACGATTTTGATCTCAACTTCCGTTGTAACTACCGCTTGAGATTAGTTTGCTTCAAAAAGGTTTAATACGATTACTGTCTTTTGTCATTAACGTCATCAACCGCGGATGCACAAATAATTTTTCCTTTCCTGAATCAACCTCTTGTAGCACGCCAATATCTGCTAACTGCTTTAAATAGGTTGAAGCCGTCTGGCGTTTTGCAATATCACGCTCAACCAGATTGCTAATACGGCAATAAGGCTGTTCAAAAATAAGCTGAACAAGCTCGTAGCTATATATTTTTGGTAGCTGAGCCTTTACATAATCGGTTGTACTTTCCATGAGCGTTCTAATCGCTGTGATTTTTTCACAGGTCCATGTTGCGGTTTGCTCGACACCTTTTAGCATAAATAACAACCACTCTTCCCAGTTCTGATCTTTAGTGACTTGATTCAAGAGGCGATAATAGTCTTGCTTATTATGAACGATGAAGCGACTCAAATACAAAATAGGCAGTGTTAGAAGACCCGATTCAATAAGGTATAAAACGTTTAAAATACGACCTGTTCTGCCATTCCCGTCATAGAAAGGGTGTATAGCTTCAAATTGATAATGGCTAATCGCCATCTTTATAAGTGGATCCAGATCGTCGTCATTATGAAGGAATCGCTCCCAGTTGGTTAACAAGTCGCGAATCACATCTTCACCGTTTGGCGGCGTATAGATAGTTTCGCCTGTCGTTTGGTTTCCTATAAAAGTCCCCGGTACTTTGCGAATATCCATTTCGGAGTGCTTTAAAGTACTGCATACCTCAATAGCCGTCGCCGTGCATAGCGGCTTTTTCTCAAGTTGTATAAAACCTTGGTATAGCGCAGTTCGGTAACGTAATGCTTCCTTGGTTGCATGATCAGCACCTTTACCCCCTTGCGCATACTGAAAAAGCTTATCGGTCGTGGTAACAATATTTTCAATTTCTGAACTATCCTTTGCTTCCAGCAAAGGCAGCAAGTTGATTAACATGCTTTGATTGGGAATGAGCTCTCCCGCCTTTTTTAACTCCGCTACAGCAGCACGTGCAGAAATACAGGCCTTCAGCACAGCCCTAGTTTCTATGACATCTAGGTTGGGTGGTAATGTCGGTAATTGGTTATACGGCTGCTCTGCTTGCCAAGTCATGTTTAAATTTCCAGTCTAAATCGACATAAATGAATTATGGTTTCAGTTTATGTCGTTCCAATCGACATATCAATCTAACGTGTCGATATTTTCTTGTTTTTTCGACATAAATTATTTTTAGGTCGAGATCATCGACACACCAAGCCTTATCAACCCAAACAAATGGATAGCTGTCACAGCACAATATTGCTAACGTTGTAAAAAGCAGAGTTGCATGAGCTATTCTAAAAAGTAGCACAGAGGTAGCACCAACCAATTTTGGTTAGTGGTAATTAACACTGAAAGGCTGTAAAAATGGTGGCCCCTCGCAGATTTGAACTGCGGACCAACCGATTATGAGTCGGGTGCTCTAACCACTGAGCTAAGGGGCCACTTTAGAAGTGAGTCGCTTAGAAAGCGGCGCAAATTATACGAACTTTTTGCTAGCTTGTCATCGGTATCTTTAAGATAAATCGAGAGATTTCGCCGTTTGATTGAAATTCGACCGACCCTTTTAAGCTGCTGACAAGGTCCTTCACCAAACGTAAGCCATCTCCGTAACGTTCAGGTTTTACATCATCAAACCTAAATAAGTTCTGCTCGACATCTCGGCGTACACTCGGATTTTCGTCGACAACTTCCAAAACTACGTTGTCGTCCTGTTTGCATACACGGATAAATATCTCGCCCGCCTGCGGACCAAATTTTAATGAATGTAAAATAATGATATCGAGCGTAAAGCGAAGCAGTAGCGGGTTCGTTATCACATGCACATCGTCATCACATACAGCTGCAATTGTTTGGCGGTCGTTCGCATGACGTTGTTGATGAAAGTCTGCCAATGCTCGTGTCCAACGATTCATCGCTACTTCCGCAACGGGTCCCTGCTTTTTGTGACGAACATCAATTTGTGCCAACGCTTGGCAAAGATATTCGGCAGCATCGAGTTCTCGCTGCAATTTCTCGAACTGGTGAGTCGACGTATCCGAAACCACCGTTGTAACATCCCGCTGCAGTTGTTCAATACGTCCGCGCAGTTCCTCAGCAAATGCGAGTGCTGCGCGTCCGATAATCGACAATTCATTAATCTGTCCGAGTTTCGCTTCTAACGAGTTAATCGCACGCTCTGCATTGTGTCGTTTTTGCCGTGCCTGATACAACAATAGTAAAAATGGCTGCACATCGTTAATGGCTGATGTGGTGGGCACGGGCGCAGCTTCGTCATGAAGTTGTTCTGTTAGCTTCTCTCGCTCGGTCAGCCAGCCTCTCTCAAAGTTACGGTTACGTACCAGCATCATGGTGCCAATCACAGCAAGTAAGCCGAAAATGCCGAATAGCACACCGACTAAACTTGCAGGGACCAATGACGTCCGCTTCATTAACCAAGCAGCTAAACCCCGGTGAGTGGTGACCGGGCAGGAGACGGTAATCACCGCAGCATCCACTGACTGTCTGACAGACGTAAGTATGTTGGATTCATCGACGGCTTGCCGTGACAAGGCACTGAGCAGTGCCATTTCGGACTGAGGCACGTCGGTTTTAATACTTGACCCTACATAGGTAGGAAAGGCATAGCCAAAGAATTCGCTGGCGACATCCCAATAACCCCCCTCGACTCCCTGAAGTTTACTCGTTTCGCGGTACATAACCTGCTGCAACAAGTCGGGGTTAGTGACCTGATAGTGAGGCTCTGCGTTGGTGGGGTAGAGTTGGGTGATTTCTGTACGCACTTGCTCACAACTCGACGCAAGTCCTTCAGTTGAACGACTGATCAGCTGTGATGGCGAATACCAAAATGTGAGACCAATACCGAAAATAGCGATGGCGATGATTGTCATCGCCATCCAACGGTTCTGGTTACTTATTGAGGAGAGCGAATACACGCGCCACCTTATCTAGAAATTAAACACCTTAGGGTAGTTTATAAAACTCTTTGGCGTTTTGGTAGAACACTTTATCCGCGGCATCAGGGTCATCAAGTGCTTCAACAATGGTGTCAATATCACTCGGCTCAAACCCGCGATTACTACGCGTACCCGGTAAGTCTGTGCCAAACATTAGACAATCAGGGTTCGTCTTATAGAGCGTCTTAATTGCTTCTGTAATATTCACTTCGGTACGCCCAAAGCCGCTTGCTTTGATATTCACACCGCCCTCAGCTAATCGGCGCACTTGAGAAAGGCCTGACTTAGCCATACCCAAGTGGTCCACGCTCAATTTAGGCAACTTCAACAATGTAGGCACCATATCGTCAAGTTCACGACTATCGACATAAATTTCCAAGTGCCACCCTGCTAAATCCCAGATACGACGCCCGAATTCGACAATCCCTTCGATATCTCTATGTACACCACGCTTTAAGTTAACGCGGACACCACGGATACGATGCTCATTAAGTTGCTGAATTTTCTCATCACTGACACTACCCGGTAACTGAGTAACGCCGACATAATTATCCCCCAGGTTTCCAAGCGCTGCTTTCAAATAGCGTTGCTCGAAGCCCTGAAAGGAACCTGAAACAATGACGCCACCTTCGATAGGCATTCCTGTCACAAGGCGGTTGTAATCGTCAATGTAAAAAGGCTTTGGGATGTGACCTTGGTTTTCTATCAACGGAAACGCATCATCATAGATATGAAGATGCGAGTCTATAATCCGTTTTGGCCAATGTTCACGATTAATTCCCATACTGCCTCCTTTCTTAGTAACAGAATCACTCAAGTAGAGCTTGAGCAATTACATACGGTTACTCATCCAAAAACGATTTAAGTTGCTCTGAACGGCTTGGATGACGCAATTTACGCAGTGCTTTTGCTTCAATCTGACGGATACGTTCACGCGTTACATCAAACTGTTTACCCACTTCTTCGAGCGTGTGGTCAGTATTCATATCAATACCAAAACGCATACGCAACACTTTCGCTTCACGAGCAGTCAATCCGCCGAGTACGTCGCGCACAGAGTTACGCAAGCTCTCTGAGGTAGCCGAATCAATCGGTAAATCCAGAGTGTTGTCCTCGATAAAGTCACCTAAATGCGAGTCTTCATCATCACCGATTGGGGTTTCCATCGAGATCGGCTCTTTTGCAATCTTGAGGACCTTACGGATTTTATCTTCCGGCATCGCCATCCGCTCAGCCAATTCTTCTGGCAGCGGCTCACGGCCCATTTCTTGTAGCATTTGACGTGAAATACGATTGAGTTTATTAATGGTCTCAATCATGTGCACCGGAATACGAATTGTACGAGCTTGGTCAGCGATCGAGCGCGTGATCGCCTGACGTATCCACCATGTCGCATACGTCGAGAACTTATAACCACGGCGATATTCAAATTTATCGACCGCTTTCATCAAGCCGATATTACCTTCTTGAATCAAATCAAGGAACTGCAGACCACGATTGGTATATTTCTTAGCGATTGAAATAACCAAACGAAGGTTCGCCTCCACCATTTCCTTCTTGGCTCGGCGCGCTTTTGCCTCACCAATCGACATCCGGCGGTTAATATCCTTAACCTTGGCAATAGTAAGGCCTGTTTCTTTTTCTATTTCATTTAACTTCGTCACACAGCGTTCGATTTCAACGCGTGCTTCTTGTAGTGTGGTTGCATAGTCAACGCCCGCAGAAATCTGCTCATCAACCCATGCTAAACTATTTTCGTTACCCGCAAACGCTTTCATGAATGCACGCTTAGGCATACCGGCTTGTTCAACCGCCGCTTTCATGACCAAGCGCTCTTGAACGCGCACACGCTGCATCATGGCACGCATGTCTTGAACAAGACGGTCAAACTGCTTAGGAACTAAGCGGAACTGCTTAAACAGATCGCTAAGCTTATCAATTTCAACGCGTGCGTCTGGATGTTCACGACCAAACTGAGTTATAGCTTGGCGAGTTGCCTCGTATTGCTCGCGCAGTTCGGTGAATTTCTGACGAGCAAACTCTGGGTCAATGCCGCTATCATTTTCTTCCTCGTCATCATCATCCTCGTCATCGTCGTCCTCATCCTCAAGCTCATCTTCAGAGAGCTCAGAACCAACGTGAGTTGCACTTACGGGCGCTTCATCAACCTCATCAGGGTCAATAAAGCCTACAATGATTTCGGTCAGGCGTAACTCTTCGGCCTCATAAGAGTCCCATTGCTCTAGCAAGAAATTAATTGCTTCGGGGTACTCCGCAACAGAACACTGAACTTGGTTGATACCGTCTTCGATACGCTTAGCGATATCGATCTCGCCCTCACGCGTTAACAGCTCAACAGTACCCATTTCACGCATGTACATGCGAACAGGGTCGGTGGTACGGCCTATTTCACCATCCACAGTAGCAAGTGCTTGTGCAGCTTCTTCAGCTGCGTCCTCGTCCGCCGCACTTTCGGACATCATCAAATCATCTGCATCAGGCGCACTTTCAAAGACACGGATACCCATGTCATTTATCATGCGAATGATGTCTTCTATTTGATCGGAATCAACGATTTCCTGCGGTAAGTGGTCGTTCACTTCCGCAAACGTAAGAAAACCTTGCTCTTTGCCTTTCGCAATGAGAACTTTTAACTGTGATTGCCGATTCTGCTGCATACAGAGATTCCACCTGTCACTTTCTACGAGAGTACCCAAAATGACCTAAAACTATAGCATAATGGCTAATTTTAAGCTACCAAAACGCTGATTATAGCCTAGTCAGTTACGTGTTCTTAAATGCTTAACCAGCATTAAATATTCTTGCTTTTCCGCTTTATTCAAGGGCGTTTGTTGCCCCTTTTTGAGCAGTTCGTCGGCTCTTTGTTCCACATATTGGTCAATTAAATAAACAAAGATATCCTTAAACTCCTGCTCCATATTGTGTTCATCAAGTCCATGTTGCCACACGGCAAGCTTTTCTAGTGCTTTTTGATACGGCGTATCGCGCCAATGCTCTAGCACCTGGGCTGTCGTCATATCACGCTCATTACACTGTTGATGAAGCGCGATAAATAAATCCATACCTGGCAACTTAAGTTCGCCTAACTCTGCTTTAACGGGCACCTCTTTCGCCAACTGCGGATACTGCACGATAAGAGCAACGGCACGGCGCAACGGCGTCATTTTTACCGCATCTGGTTTTGCCTTGCGTTGCTGCGGCGTGTCAACATAGCGTTCCAGTTGCGACGTTTCCCTTCTTAAGAGCTGTGCCAGTTTTTGCATTAGCGACTCACGATAAAAGTCACTGGCAATCCGCTCGATACGCGGTTTCGCCTCACTTAATAAAGCTGAGCGTCCAGACTCTGTATTTACATCAACGTCTTCCGACAAATGCTCGAAAAAGTAATCGACAAAGGATTTAGCCTGATTTAAGTAACGCTCAAACCCTTCCTTACCACTACTTTGAACCACCGAGTCAGGATCTTCACCCTCAGGTAGAAATAGGAAGCTTAAGTCGATACCATCTTTTAGCAACGGCAGTGCATTTTCTAACGCCCGCCACGCCGCATCTCTTCCGGCTCGGTCACCGTCATAACAACACACCACTCTATTAGATGTACGGAATAAACGCTGTAATTGTTCAGTAGTCGTTGCTGTCCCGAGAGAAGCGACCGCGTAGTCGATACCGGCTTGCGCTAACGCGACAACATCCATGTAACCCTCAACAATACAAATTTGCTCGGGTCGGCGTAGACGCTGCTGCATATTCCAAAAGCCATATAGCTCTTGGCCCTTATGAAACAAGCGTGTTTCGGGTGAGTTCAAGTATTTAGGACCGTCACTATCAATCACACGTCCACCAAAGCCAACGACACGACCTCGACGATCGTGGATGGGAAACATCACGCGATCACGAAAGAAATCGAACTTTCGACCCTGGTCATTAACATTGACCAACTTCAAATCGATGAGCTGTTGACGCGCACGTGGCTCAACGCCCATGGTGGTCAACAAACTATCCCAGGCATCGGGGGCATAACCGATTTGAAACCGTTTGACAATGTCACCCGATAAGCCGCGTTGCTTTAAATAAGTAATTACTTTTTCTGAGTTCGCGTGATGCTTGAGCTGATGCTGAAAAAATCGCGTACATTGCGCCATCAATTCAGTGTCATTTTTTAGCTGTGCCTGCTGTTGGTGTTGTTTTTGTGGATCATGACCCTCTTCACGAGGCACCTGCACACCTAAACTTGAGGCCAACTCTTCGACGGCATCGGGAAAGTTTAGGCCATCAAACTCCATAATGAAATCGAGTGCATTACCGTGTGCACCGCACCCAAAACAGTGGTAAAACTGCTTATCGGCACTGACCGTAAACGAAGGCGTTTTTTCATTATGGAATGGACAACACGCCTGATGGTTTTTCCCTGCTTTTTTTAAAGGTACACGGCTATCCACTACTTCGACGATATCAGCTCGCTCAAGTAGGTCGTGGATGAAGCTTTTCGGAATGAGTCCTGCCATGCCCTCAACTTATCTTTTATCTTCGTCTACAAACACGAAAGCCGCGTCGCTTAGGACACGGCTTCCAACACGTAACTTAACGAATTAAGTCTAAGTGCAAGCTGCGAAAAGTGAATATCGCTGTCTGCTACTCGTGTATCTTAGTACAAACGAGTGCGACGCGCGTTCTCGCGAGCCAATTTCTTGGCATGACGCTTAACTGCTGCAGCTTTTTTGCGCTTACGTTCTGCTGTAGGCTTTTCATAATGTTCGCGACGACGAACTTCAGACAGAACACCTGCTTTTTCACAAGAGCGCTTAAAGCGACGCAGTGCTACGTCAAACGGCTCGTTTTCTTTCACTTTAACGACTGGCATTAAAACATCACCTCGGAAAAAATTATCTATGTTGTTTAAAAAATAACCGCAAGGGTTTAATTGGTGGTGAATTGTACCGAGTGAAACTAGACTTGTAAAGTGTTATTCGAATATGAATCATTGGATTGATCATTATTGATCAAACGATCGATCGCATTTTGATGACTCACTAAATGGTATAAAACCTCCTCACACTCCGCCACGCTCAATTCGCACTTTATTCCAACGTGCCATACATTCGGTCGGTGCTCTTGAAGTAAACGGATTCGACCGCTTAACGACCAACGCTGCTGATCGTCCCTACCAATATGCAGTTTTACATCGCGATCACAGAGATCGCTCATCATGCTAGGCAATTGCTGAGTCGTTTCGAAGCCCATACCTCCGCGCCCAATATCAACAATGCTTCCATTAATATAGGGAAAATGGTTCGCAACCTGCAGTTGCGCAGGGTAATCAATACCCACTCGCGGGGACTGGCGTAAAGAACGAGCAATACCTTGCTCCGGATAACTCATAAACAACAGTTTTTCCGGGAAATGAGTCGCGTGTATTAAGCTGACATGCGCTGCGATCATTTCGCCCTCATCTGAAATCAACTTAAGGCGTAAATTCTCGCTTTCCTTGATGGCGGGTAGCACTTTCTCCCAACGCGCTTGATAACCCAGTCCTAAAATCAGGTACTGAGGGTATTGTTGACCTAACAACGTGACAGAAAAAACAAAAGGTTCACCGGCAAACGTACCACTTAACTCAACCTTTTGATTAAAAGTTGGTACAATTTTATGACTGATCTTATCTAGCATTTTTATAATTAATTTTTATTGTTATGAGATCAGCATAGCGTAAAGTTGACAATTGTTAAGCTAAACACACATAAATTTTTTATGACGTCAATTAACGCCAAACTACCATAACATACGTCAAGTCAACGTCTCTGATTGCCCGGCTGATAACTCTGTCTGTACACTCAAAACAGGTAAAACCTAATAGATTAAGGATTTTTGATTTGGACGAAGCTTCGACCAATACAAAAAATGGCCTACAATTTCCGTACTCAATTCCCGAGCGTTTTCGTTGTCGTGATTTTTTGGGTAGCGGAGGTAGTGGCGTTGTTTTTAAAGCGTGGGACGAGCTACTCCAACGAATGGTTGCCATCAAGTTCATCAAGAATCCAACTTTTCTTTCTCGGCAACGACTTGTCGCAGAAGCCCGAGCCTTAGCCAAGTTGAACCACCCATCGCTATGCGGTGTTTATGATGTGGGCGAACCTTCTGAAGATCACTCTTCTCTTTATATGGTCATGGAGCTGATTGAGGGTCCCCGAGTGACCGAGCTTGCTGGTCAGCTGAGTATTAACGATGCGGTCAAACTGGTATTGCAGTTGGCTGAGGGAGTCAGCCATATGCACAGCGAAGGCCTTGTTCATAACGACATAAACCCCACTAATGTCATTGTTAAATACGACTCGAGTGACGAATCGATTCCAACACTAATTGACCTTAGTATTGCAGGACGCGCATCATCCAACCGTCACAAAGGCTTTGGTGTCAGCCCGCTATTTTCAGCTCCGGAACAACGCGGAAGTGAACCCAATACTAGCGGGCGTTCAAAAGCAGTAGATATTTATGGGTTGGGTGCGCTGCTGTTTTTCCTAGTCACGGGTCAAGCCCCCTCTGACGAACCCCAGCGCCAGCTCAAACAATACGCTGATCGCTGCCCGGCTCGCCTGCGCAATATTATACTTAACTGTTTGCACCGCGATCCAAACGAGCGCACCAGCAGCGCACAACTATTAGCACAACAATTAACTGATTACCGATACCGCCGTTTTCCATGGCTGGTGCCGACATCAGTCACCTTACTCGTATCCTCACTCGTCGCAACGATCGCGATCAGTATCATGCACTATCATTTCGCTGATAGTGCAACGGCTGAGCACACCGAAGTGGTCGAAGCAGGTAGTCATATTGAGCAGGCGCTTGCCCATAGTCACTACGCTCGAGAACTGATAGAGAGCAATCAACTGGAACGGGCAAAGCAACAGTCGTTACTCGCCTTAAACTACTTTAAGAGCTCTTTTAAAGAGCAACAACATAGCACATCGGTTGCTGCTGAGATGACAGAGTTGCTCGTCGCCATTGCACCTTTGCTCAGTCGTTCGGAAATGAATGCCTTATTACTCGAGACCACGACTTACTTAGAGAGTGAAAAGCCCGAGGAACGCACTGCAAAATATCATTTAGCTCTGGCACGACTCTATCATCAGCTTACGCTATTGCAGCAAGACAAACCGAAACAAGCCGAGCAGTGGGAGCGCGAATCATTGCGAGCCGCCGCGCGCGCTCTCGCAATGAAACCTAATTCGCAGGAGATCAGAAGCTTTTTCACCCAACTGGATGCTCAGTCAAGCGAAGGAACCGATTGACCGCGAGCGGCATAAAATGCATTTACATAATCGTCAAACGTTCCTGCATCAAGCGCATCTCGCATGCCTTGCATCACGCGTTGGTAAAAATGTAGGTTATGAATTGTATTCAGACGCGCACCTAGCATTTCATTAGTACGATCCAAGTGATGTAGATAAGCCCGTGAGTAGTTTTTACAGGTATAGCAATCGCACTGCTCATCGAGTGGTGAGGTGTCATTGCGGTGCACCGCATTACGGATTTTAATGACACCCGTTGACACAAACAGATGACCATTACGTGCGTTACGCGTTGGCATCACACAATCAAACATATCAATACCACGGCGCACTGATTCAACCAGATCCTCCGGCTTACCAACGCCCATCAAATAACGAGGCTTATGTTCAGGCATTTTTGGCGCAGTGTGCTCAAGAATACGCATCATATCTTCTTTAGGCTCGCCAACGGAAAGACCACCGACAGCATAACCATCAAAACCGATATCGGTGAGTCCTTCCAACGAGATATCACGCAGTTCTTCGTACATTCCGCCTTGGATAATACCAAATAATGCAGCATCGTTGCCTTCATGCGCAGCTTTTGAACGTTGAGCCCAACGCAAAGACAGCTCCATTGATTTACGCGCCTCTGCTTGAGTCGCTGGATACGGCGTACACTCATCAAAAATCATGACAATATCAGAACCCAACTCACGCTGAACTTGCATGGATTTTTCCGGCGTTAGCAAAATTTTCTCGCCGTTGATAGGCGAACGGAAAGTCACACCCTCTTCATCGATTTTGCGCAGTTCACCTAGACTAAAGACCTGAAAACCACCGGAGTCCGTTAAAATCGGCTTATCCCAGTTCATAAAATCGTGGAGGTCACCATGTTGCTGAATCACTGACGTACCTGGACGGAGCATTAAGTGGAACGTGTTACCCAAACAAATCTGAGCGCCAGTCGCCTCGACCTCTTCCGGTGTCATACCCTTGATGGTGCCCAGCGTACCTACCGGCATAAATGCAGGCGTCTCAACGGTACCGCGCTCAAACACCATACGCCCTCGACGCGCGCGCCCTTGAGTTTTATCTAGTTCAAATTTCATCATTACTACAGTCTCAATTCTTATCGTAAAATTAGCATCGAATCGCCATAACTAAAAAAGCGATATTTTTCATCAATCGCCTGTTGATAGGCGTTCATAATCAATTCTTTACCGGCAAATGCGGATACCAACATAATCAAGGTGGATTCAGGTAGATGAAAGTTTGTTACCAAGCCATCAATGACCTTAAATTCATAACCGGGATAAATAAAGATATCCGTATCATCAAAAAATGGAGCAATAAGTTCGTCAGTAGCCTGCGCCGCCGACTCAAGTGAACGCACCGACGTGGTTCCTACAGCAATTACACGTTTGCCCGCTTGCTTCACCTTTTTAATTTGCTCGCATACCTTAGTATCGACTTTGGCATATTCGCTATGCATAACGTGTTCTTCAATCGAATCGACACGCACAGGTTGGAACGTTCCGGCTCCAACATGCAAAGTTACATAACCGAATTCGACGCCTTTATCCTTAAGCTGCTGCAAAATGGCGTCATCGAAGTGCAGTCCAGCCGTCGGAGCAGCCACTGCACCTGGCTCTCGGTTATAAACGGTTTGATAACGCTCTTTGTCAGATTCTTCGTCCGGACGATCGATATAGGGTGGGAGGGGCATATGGCCATGTGCTTCGAGTAACTCAAGAACGGTCTCCTGATGATTAAACTCAAGCTCAAACAACGCATCATGGCGTGCCAACATCGTTGCTTTTACCGCTCCTTCGAGTAAAAACTCGGCACCTGGCTTAGGTGCGCGATTGGCTCTTACATGCGCTAAAACCCGACTGTCATCTAACATTCGCTCAACAAGCACTTCAACTTTGCCACCCGATGTCTTCTCTCCCAATAAACGGGCAGGGATGACGCGAGTGTCGTTGAATACGAGTAAATCACCCGCTTCCAGTTGATCCACAATATCCGTGAATTGACCGTGTTCAATACGGCTTTGTTGAGCTAAAACTCGCAACATACGACTTGCTGTACGTTGTTGCTGAGGATATCGAGCAATAAGTTCGTCGGGTAAGTCAAAGCTAAAGTCGCTGACTTTTAAACCCTCTGACGCATATGACATGTTCCGTAAAATCCGCTGTTTCTATCAAGTGCGCGAATTTTACTCGAAACAGGGCAGCCTGTCACGGCTGCCGCATAGGAGAATAGAACACAGAGCCGACTAAAATTTATATTTCTGTGCCTGTTCTAGTAAATCAGCAGGCTCACTTTCACATGCATCGATCGCTGATTTTTCAAAAACATAAATATTGTCTAAACGCTTTTTGTCACTAACAGACGCATCACGAATGACCAAACTCACCTGTTCGCTGTCTGGTAGAGACTTCAGTGTAATACCGTAATCACATAAAACGCGAGTGAAAACCTGCTCGATAGCTTCAATACTTTTTTCTTGCGTGAGCAGTCTCTCTTTTTGCACCTTTTCTTGCTTTGCTTTTAGCGTTTTTTTCATTTCGTTCAGCTCGATATCAAGCTGCTTTTGTTGAGCTTTGAGCTCAGCTAAGCGCGCCTCAAGTTCCTCCTTCTGCGTATTCATCTCAGCTTTTGACGCTTTATCCTGCACATCACGCTGAAACTCAATGTCTCGAAGCTCTCGATTCAAGTCGCGCACTTCCCAAGCAAGTTCTCGCTTTTGTTCAACGAGCTCAAACCACTCATCTGAATATTCGCCACTAAACTGACTTAATACGCGGTGTGCCGTGCGTAGACCTTCTTCAACGACCCGATCCAGCTGGAGATCCTTAGCAAAACCACTCATCTCCGGCATTTCCGGCGGCATAGGTGGTTCTGGTACGTCCGGGGCTACAATACGCCATGGCATGCGTGCTGAACGAACAAAAAACACCACCCCCTGACCTCTAAGATAAGTGAACTCGACATCGTCCAGTCGTGAACTCTCTGTGCCGTCTTGTTGCTTAGCCGCCGTCGTCAAAATATCTTTGAAAATTTCAATTTGATTCTTCAGTCCTTGATGATCAGCTTCTTGTGCAATGCTCGCGGTCGCAGGCAACATCAGTGCACTGGCGATACTGAGCGATAATAACCAACGTTTCATCATTGATTCTCCTCTTTTAATAGAATCGGTTGCTGCGCAACTTGGCGCAATTGCGCGGTATAAAAATTTAAATCCTCACTGCGCGTTTCATTCATGTACTCAACTAATTGACTCATATCGTCTTTTCGTTCGGCACGATTCGTTGCCATTATATAAGTTGCGAGCTGGGCGGTTGACGTTGATAATTGCTCTCTAAAATTAGCTCGCAGCGCCTTTTCCTGCTTAGCTAATGCAATATTCTGTTGCTGTTCAAATACACTGAGCTTTTGCTCCACCACAGCAGCTACGCGTTCATCAAACTGTGCCGTTAATTGCTGTTTAACCACAAGCACAGACACCATCGCAAGTGCAGCACAGGAGAACGCAAACGAGGCAAAGCTCCACGGGTTCGCCCAGCGGTTTACTCTTGGCTGTGGACCTGTTCCCTGGCGATTCCAATCAGGCACGCGTTCACCTTGGTAGCCGTCGGCTTGCTGTTGCATCCAGCGTATCGACTGCATGCGTTTATGTAATTCGGGTGCATGAGTAGCTAACTGCTCCGCTAGCTCTTGTTCAGCCGACTTTGATAGGTGCCCATCTAGCCATTGCTCGAACTGTAATTCGTAATTCGATTCGTAGTTAGCCATTAATTACCTCCAGCTCACGCTTTAACTTCTCGACTCCGCTATACAGCCGTGACTTAATCGTATTTTCTGACTCTTGCAACTGCGTTGCGATAGCGCGTGTCGTAAGATGTTGAAAAAACTTCAATTCAACTACCATGCGTTGCGCTAATGGTAGCGCTCTAATCGCTTTGACCAACGCAGCTTCTTGTTGTTGATCACTCAGTTCCGGTTCTGGCTGACCAAAAGTAGACTCGTCTATCAGATCCGTTTGTAGCTCATTGTCTAGCACATCAATGTGCCTACGGCGGTAGAACTCAACGCATCGACGATGAGCAATGGTCATTAACCACGGCTTAAATTTATCATCTTGATTCCAGTCTTTAAGACTTCGAAAAACGCTACTAAAGGTGTCTTGAAGTAAATCAAATGCGTCATCGGGACTCGGCAACATGCGTACGCCGTAGTGATAGACCAGCTTCTCGTATCGCTTTACCAAGTCGACCCACGCGGATTGATTACCTTTGAGCGCTTGACTGACGAGCTTTTTATCGCTTTTTTTAAACACTCGTGCTTCCATTGCTTTTGGTTTAGTAATTAAGTCGATAGTGGCTGGAAAAAAGTTTTAATGAAAGCAAAAAAAAAGCTCGCGGCTAAGCGAGCTTCTTCTCAGGAACACGAGGAGTTAAGCGGCAAAGATGCCTTTTAACATGTAGAAGAACATGATGGACATAATCGCACCGGCGGGTAAAGTCACCACCCAAGAAACCACGATGTTACGTACAACACCTAGGTTCAACGCAGCGATACCACGCGCCATACCTACACCCAACACGGCACCGACGAGGGTTTGGGTCGTCGAAATTGGTAAGCCTGTGCCTGATGCCAGCACGACCGTCGAAGCCGCCGCCAATTCTGCAGCAAAACCGCGACTTGGCGTGAGGTGTGTAATGCCTTTACCGATGGTCGCAATTACACGTTTACCCAGCATCGCGAGACCTGCAACAATACCGAATGCACCAAGTGGCAAGATCCACCATGCAAGCTGTGCTTTGCTCGCAATTTCACCACCACTTGAGACAACACTTACAACCGCTGCAAGAGGTCCAATGGCGTTAGCAACATCGTTTGAACCATGAGCAAATGCCATCGCACAGGCCGTTACAACCATAAGCACCGCAAACACTTTCTCCACATTGGTGTAGTGCATATCTTTATCGGCCGACTCTTTAAACTTCAGGCGTCCAATCGCAACTTTACCAATGAAGAAGACTACGATCGCTATACCAATCGCCCATGCAAAACCTTCAGCCGTACCCATACCGAGTCCAACGTGCTTAAGACCCTTTTTGATGGTTACCAATGATAAGACAAACCCAGCTAAAGCCATGTAAAAAGGTACATATCGTTTAGCGCGCTTGAGGGGATCCTCTTGGTCAAAAATAAGCTTCTGCGCACTCATAAAGATCAAATACGCAATAAAGCCGGATATCGCGGGTGTAATAACCCAACTACCGACAATCCCTCCAACTTTACCCCAAGAAACAGCGTCAACACTGACGCCAACGGCAGCAAAACCAACGATAGCACCAACGATTGAGTGGGTTGTCGATACTGGCCAGCCAAGAAACGAGGCAATTAGAAGCCAAACACCGGCGGCTAATAGTGCCGAGATCATACCGAAGACAAGGAGCTCGGGCTGGTCGACAAAGTAAGCTGAGTCAATAATACCTTTACGTATCGTTGAGGTCACTTCGCCACCGGCTAGGTAGGCACCTGCGAACTCGAAAATCATCGCGATGAGGATAGCTTGTTTAATCGTAAGCGCTTTAGAACCGACTGAAGTTCCCATTGCGTTTGCAACGTCATTAGCGCCCACACCCCATGCCATGAAAAAACCGAACACGCCGGCCATGACAATCAGAATTAAGCCGTAAGAACTGATAATATCCATTGATAGCTCCCGTTTAGACTCGCGCTAACATCAATTCGAAGCGTGCGCCTACACGTTCAGACAGGTCGGCTAAATCACCTACCCAATCGAGAATACGATACAAAAACATTGCATCGAGCGGATTCATGTCGTTTTCAACTTGACGGAATTGCTGACGTAATTTGACCTGCAACTCATCAGTATCCGCTTCAATTTCGTCGAGCTCTTTAATGAAATTATCAACTAAAGTACGCTCACGTCCGCGGAAACCAGTTTCCAAAAGGTCATCGAATTCACCAATGGTGTCACGTGCTTTTGCAACTGCATCAATACACCGGTTTAGATAGCTGTTAAAGCCCTCAACCAAATGTGCAGGAATTTGTAATTGGCGCCCTGTGATAAGGCCAGAGATATCTTTCGCTTTGTTAGCGATACGATCTTGCTGAGAAACTAACTCTAGTAGGTCAGTCCGCTCAACGGGCATGAAAAGTCCGCCGGGGAGGTTCAAACGGATATCACGTTTTAGCTTATCCGCCGCTTGTTCAAGCGTTACAATACGTTTACGCTGTTCTTCAGCAGCGTCCCAGTCGCCCTTATAAACCGCTTGAAAGAAGTCTTTCAATGACTCCGCACAACGATGTACTTCATCGATATGTTCAATCATCGGTTTAATAGGTGACTTTGCGAATACACCTAAAAACGAATTTACAGACATAACAGGTCCTTGGATTTTAGCCGATGTTAGCTGGCGCGAATAGTAACTAAATCGCCCCCTAAATAAAACCGCTAACAACCGATATAACCTTGATTTAAGCAGACGTTGAATAGAGAACTATGCAATCGCCCGATTATGCTGAGCAACGATACTGTCTACTCACCTAGTCTCCAAAGTAGACTAATTATCGTTATGTGGAAAATATACTACAAAAATATGACACAAATATGACAAAGCCTCTTCCAGTAAAACTGAAAGAGGCTTTTTTTATATTAATCGGCTGAACGAGTTTAGAACGTATAAACAACAGTTACCGCGGTCTCAGTGTCGAGGTTTTCAATGTCCTCATTCGCAACTTCAGAGTTGTGAGTGCCCGATACCGACACTTTTAGCGCCAACGATGAGTTGATATTGGAAGAAATTGACACCTCAGCTCGGCTTTTCGTGTTTTCTTCACCAATTTCAGAGGAAACTAACGCATTAAAACGCGAGTTTTCTGAAATATCCCACGTCATACTGCCCGCTAAACGTAAGATTGCTGAACCTTCAGCTTCTAGTGGGTTTCGATTTTCATCAACCGGCTTCACACGAGAATAACCCGGACCGACTTCATAGTCAGCATACAGATTTTCGCTGTAGCGATAGCGTGCTCCGTAACCGATAGCTAATGTGCTCTGATACTCATAGCCACTGTATACATCTTCTTCATAGGAGCCGAAGATGAACAATGATGACTTACTGTTTGGCTCAAACTTATAGTTTGATTGCGCCGATAAAAACAAGCGATCTGCTGTCTCGGTTGTTTCACCCGTGTCTTGGTTTTCTTGTTCTGCCGTGTAGTAATCCAAAACACCTTTGTGGCGCCAGTTCCTGATATCCTTTGCGACATTTAGTTTGGCCTTTAAGCTTTCCGTTTCGGTATTACCCGTCGTGAATAACAGACCAAACTCGGCACTTGCTTCCCAAGCCTCTTCCGTTGTCGTATCCATATCCTCGGCATCATCAAACATAAACGTTTGAGCCTGCACACCAAATGGTAAAAGTATACTTGCTACTAATACTGATAAACGCACATTAACCCCACTTTGCATGCGAGCCGGCGCGCCGGCTCGTTCATGAGCACCCGCTCTACTTTACGTTACTTAATGACAGCCTTCAAACTGCCCGCCTCGTACAATTGAAACATTTTTTCCAATGTAATGGGCTTGATTTTGTCTGCTTGACCTTCACAACCAAAAGCTAAGTACCGATCTTCACAGATCTTTTGCATCGCGTCGGTAGCCGCTTGCAAATACTTGCGCGGGTCAAAATTACTTGGATTTTCAGCCAAGTGACGACGCACTGCGCCTGTTGAAGCTAAGCGAAGATCCGTATCAATGTTGACCTTACGAACACCGTTTTTGATACCTTCTTTAATTTGCTCAACCGGCACACCATAGGTTTCTGGTATTTCGCCACCAAATTCATTGATGATTTTCAGCCAGTCCTGCGGTACAGAAGATGAACCGTGCATTACAAGGTGCGTATTAGGAATACGACGGTGAATCTCTTTAATACGGTCAATCGATAAGATGTCACCCGTAGGCGGGCGGGTAAACTTATATGCGCCGTGTGACGTTCCACATGCGATAGCTAACGCATCAACATCCGTCGCAGCAACAAAAGCCGCCGCCTCTTCAGGGTCCGTCAACAATTGGTCATGTGACAGTTTACCTTCAGCGCCGACACCATCTTCTTCACCAGCTTCTCCTGTTTCAAGCGAACCGAGGCAGCCCAATTCACCTTCGACTGATACCCCACACGCATGCGCCATCTCAACGGTTTGCTTAGTAACACGCACGTTATAATCGTAATCCGCTGGCGTTTTACCGTCGTCAAGCAATGAGCCGTCCATCATGACCGAGCTGAAGCCCAACTGAATTGATCGCTGACACACCGCCGGTGACGTACCGTGGTCTTGGTGGACAACCACTGGAATATGAGGCCACTCTTCAACAGCCGATTCTATTAAGTGACGCAAAAAAGGAGCACCGGCATACTTCCGAGCCCCTGCTGAGGCCTGCACAATGACCGGGCTATTGGTTTTATCAGCTGCCTGCATGATCGCGCGCATTTGTTCTAGGTTGTTTACGTTAAAAGCAGGAACGCCGTATCCATTCTCTGCTGCGTGATCAAGTACTTGTCTTAGTGACACAATGGCCATGTAATTCTCCTTAGTTTTCGGCGTGCATTTATGCGTCTTGTGCGCGCTGTTCTAAAATTTCTACCGCGGGTAACTTTTTGCCTTCTAAAAATTCAAGAAATGCGCCTCCACCCGTTGATATATAACTTATCTTATCAGCGATATTAAACTGATCAATCGCAGCGAGCGTATCCCCGCCGCCAGCAATCGAAAAAGCCTCACTGTTGGCTATTGCATTCGCCATTGATTCGGTGCCTTTACTAAATGCCTCAAATTCAAAGACCCCAACTGGACCGTTCCATACGATAGTACCAGCTGCTTTCAGTTTCTCTGCCAGCATTTCTGATGTTTTAGGCCCAACATCAAATACCATATCTGAATCCTTGATCGATTCAACCGCTTTGGTCTCTGCTACTGTATCGGCGCTGAACGCCTGTCCCGTCACAACATCAACAGGCAACGGAATTTCTGCATTCTTTGCTTTGGCGGCCGCCATCAGACGTTGTGCTTCAGGTACTAAGTCTTTCTCGTACAAAGACTTTCCGACATTGTGCCCTTGGGCTGCGATAAAGGTGTTTGCAATACCGCCACCGACGATGAGTTGATCGACAACCGTCGAAAGCGATTCCAACACAGTAAGCTTTGTCGAAACCTTAGAACCGCCAACAATCGCGACCAACGGGCGTTTAGGGTTATCAAGTGCTTTACCGAGCGCATCAAGCTCTGCGGCAAGCAGCGGTCCGGCGCACGCCACAGGCGCATATTTTGCGACGCCATGTGTTGAGGCTTGCGCACGGTGTGCTGTACCGAAGGCATCCATTACAAACACATCACATAAGTTTGCCAATTGCTGAGCTAAAACATCATCGTTCTTTTTCTCGCCCTTGTTGAAACGTACATTTTCAAACACCACCACTTGTCCCTGCGCGACATCGATACCATCAAGGTATTCCTTCGCTAAAGAAACCGGTTGCTCGAGTGCGTCGTTCAAGTAATCTGCTACAGGTGCCATCGAATATTGTTCTTCATACTCGCCCTCTGTCGGACGACCGAGGTGCGACATCACCATCACTTTAGCACCCCTTTCGAGTGCCAATTTAATCGTGGGTAGTGCTGCTCTTAAGCGCGCATCCGAGGTGATCTTTCCATCTTTTACCGGAACATTTAAATCTTCCCGTATCAATACGCGCTTGTTTTGTAAGTCCAAATCAGTCATCGCTATGACAGACATTGAATCCCCTTACTCAGTTGAGTTTTATATAATTATTGCTGTGTCATTAATTCAGTCGTTTCTAACAAACGGTTAGCGAAACCCCATTCGTTATCGCACCAACATAATAGTTTTACCAATCGACGATGACTCACACGCGTCTGGGTTCCATCAACAATGCAAGAGTGCGGGTCATGGTTAAAATCAATCGACACCAAAGGCTCTTCAGTATAGTCGAGTATTGCTCGTAACCCGTTGGAAGCTGCATTTTTTATCAATCGGTTAACTTGTTCACCATCGACATCGGTTTGTAGCGTGACGCTTAAATCCATCGCTGTCACATTTGTAGTTGGAACACGTACCGCGATCGCCTCAAAGCGACCGTGTAAATGAGGCAATATGCGTTCAATCCCGCGTGCTAGCTTTGTATCGACAGGGATAATTGACCGTCCCGCCGCTCGTGTGCGCCTTAAATCAGGATGATAAGCATCGATGACTTGCTGATCATGCATTGCCGAGTGGATCGTAGTGACCGCACCTGATTCAATGCCAAAAGCGTCGTCGAGTAATTTGATCACCGGTACAATGCAGTTCGTTGTACAAGAGCCATTCGATACGATGCGATGCTCAGGCAATAATACATCTTGGTTGACCCCAAAAATGATAGTCGCATCCATATCAGGCGTACCGGGTTGCGAGAACAACACCCGACTCACACCCGCGTTTAAGTAGCGCTCTCCGTCTGCATGGCTGCCAAACACACCCGTACAGTCAACAACGATATCAACGCCGTAAGCTTGCCATTCAACGCGCTCAATTTCGGTTTCGTGGCTCAACTTAATCGTATCGCCGGCAACGGTAAGATCGTCATCAGACAACGTGACTGGAAATTGAAATCGACCGTGAGACGAATCGTACTTCAACAAGTGCGCCATCGACTCCGATGGCGCGGGCTCGTTCACCAAGACAATACTAAAGCGTTGCTGCCAGCCGCGCTCATAGAACGAGCGTAGAAAACTACGCCCGATCCTGCCGAAACCGTTTATTGCGATTCTCTTCGTCAATTCAAACCTCGTTTAGCTCGCCGCGCGAACAACCGCTTCCACGGTAATATCAAAGTGCTCAAAAAGTGCTTTAGCCGGAGCTGACTCACCAAACGAGTTCATACCAATCACAGTGCCGTCTAAGCCAACGTATTTACGCCAATAATCAGCAATACCGGCTTCAACTGCAACGCGCTTACGAACTGCTGAAGGTAGTACGTGCTCGCGGTATTCGGCGTCCTGCTCATCAAATACATCCGTGGATGGCATCGAAACAACACGGACATTCATACCTTTTGCAGCCAATTGTTCATGTGCTGCAACTGCTAAGTCGACCTCGGAACCCGTCGCAATCAAAATACAGTCTGGTGTGCCATCACAATCTTTCAGGATATAACCACCACGGCTAATGTTATTCAGTTGCTCGGCATCGCGTGTTTGCTGCTGCATACCCTGACGGCTAAACACCAACGCCGTTGGTTTATCGTTGCTTTGCAACGCACTGCGCCAAGCAACCGCGGTTTCGACTGCATCACACGGGCGCCAGCAATTGAGGTTAGGTGTTAAGCGCAGATTAGCCAATTGCTCAACAGGCTGGTGAGTCGGTCCGTCTTCGCCTAAACCGATTGAGTCGTGGGTGTAAACAAAAATCGAGGGCTGCTTCATTAAGGCGGCCATACGCACTGCGTTGCGCGCATATTCCATAAACATTAAGAAGGTTGCACCGTAAGGCTTGAAGCCACCATGCAGCGTAATTCCATTCATTATCGCCGACATCGCAAACTCACGCACCCCGTAAAACACATAGTTTCCGCTCGCGTCGTCAGCTGTCACACCTTTAGCGCCCTGCCATAAGGTTAGATTAGACCCTGCTAAGTCAGCCGAACCACCAAGCAGTTCAGGTAGCTTTGGACCCACCTCATTCAATACATTTAACGACGCTTTGCGTGTTGCGAGGTTTTCAGGGTTCGCTTGCAATTGTTCAATGTAAGCCTGCAACTCGTTTTCAAAATCGCCAGGCAACTCACCCGCTAAGCGACGTTTAAGCTCTGCAGCAAGTTCTGGGTAAGCTTGTTCATAAGCCGTCCAATGCTTATTCCACGAGGCCTCAATCGCATCACCCTTGTCTTTTGCATCCCACGCTTGATACACATCCTGTGGGACTTCGAAGCGATCATACGACCAATTCAATTGCTTGCGAGCGAGTGCAATTTCGTCATCACCTAATGGCGCGCCGTGGCAACTTTCTTGCCCTTGCTTATTAGGCGAGCCAAAACCAATAACGGTTTTACAAATAATTAATGTCGGGCGCTGCGTTTCGCTACGTGCGCTTTCAATCGCCTGTTTAATGGCATCGGCATCATGTCCATCAACATCACGAATCACATGCCAGTTATATGATTCAAAGCGTTGTGCAGTATCGTCTGTAAACCAGCCTTCGACTTCACCATCAATCGAGATACCGTTATCGTCGTAAAATGCGATGAGCTTGCCTAAGCCAAGTGTACCTGCCAATGAGCAAGCCTCATGAGAAATGCCTTCCATCAAGCAACCATCGCCCAAAAAGGTATAGGTGAAGTGGTCAACTACATTATGTTCATCACGGTTAAACTGTGCCGCCAGAGTTTTTTCCGCTAACGCCATACCGACAGCATTTGCGATGCCTTGACCCAAAGGCCCTGTCGTTGTCTCGATACCCGGCGTATAACCATACTCTGGATGGCCAGGGGTTTTCGAATGTAACTGACGGAATTGCTTAATGTCGTCAATGCTAAGGTCGTAACCTGTTAAATGAAGCAACGAGTAGATGAGCATCGAGCCATGACCGTTGGACAGCACAAAGCGGTCGCGGTCGGCCCAACTGGGGTTATTTGGGTTGTGCTTTAAATAATCTCGCCATAATACTTCAGCGATATCTGCCATGCCCATTGGCGCCCCAGGGTGACCTGAGTTGGCTTGTTGGACGGCATCCATACTTAGAGCACGGATAGCGTTGGCGAGATGACGACGTTCAGACATGAAAAACCCCCGATTGGTGACACGCAATTAGATGAACCATAGTTGGTGCGCGTATTGTCCACAATTCGGGGGCTTCAAGCAAATTTATGGGCGAAAAATTCAACACCCGTAAATTAGATATCCTGCTTTAATGCATCGGCTTTATCAGTTTTTTCCCATGGAAATTCCTCTCGCCCAAAGTGCCCGTAGGTCGACGTAGCACGATAAATAGGCCGTTCCAGATCAAGCATCTGAATTAAACCGTAAGGACGCAAGTCAAAATGACGGCGTACTAGCGCTATCAACTTCTCTTCACTGTGTTGCGAAGTACCAAAGGTATCAATACTGATTGATGTTGGCTCAGCAACGCCAATTGCATATGACACCTGAATTTCGCAGCGTTCCGCCAGGCCTGCGGCAACGAGGTTTTTCGCCACGTAACGTGCCGCGTATGCGGCGCTGCGGTCAACCTTCGATGGATCTTTGCCCGAGAACGCGCCGCCACCGTGACGCGCCATGCCACCGTAGGTATCCACAATAATTTTGCGCCCCGTCAAACCGCAGTCACCCATCGGGCCGCCAATCACGAATCGGCCGGTTGGGTTAATGTGGAACTTAGTATCATGGCTAACCCATTGCTCGGGGAGTACTGGCTTAATGACTTCTTCCATCACGGCTTCACGCAATGTGGCTTGGTCAATATCTTCACGGTGTTGGGTCGAAAGCACTACCGTATCAATTGCCACCGGTTTACCATTCTCGTAAACAAACGTCAGCTGGCTTTTGGCATCAGGACGTAACCAATCGAGCGTGCCATTTTTACGCATCTCTGACTGACGCTGAACAATGCGGTGCGCATAGGTAATGGGGGCTGGCATTAATACCGAGGTTTCATTAGATGCATAGCCAAACATCAAACCCTGGTCACCCGCGCCTTGCGCTTCAGGCGATTCACGATCTACGCCTTGATTAATATCTTGGCTCTGCTTACCAATCGCGTTTAGTACCGCGCAAGAGTTGGCATCAAAACCCATGTCCGAATGTGTGTAACCGACATCACGGATGGCTTGACGGGTTAAATCTTCAATATCGACCCAAGCTGAAGTGGATATTTCCCCGCCCACTAATACCATGCCAGTTTTGACATAGGTTTCACACGCCACACGGGCGCGGATATCTTTTGCTAAAATTGCATCCAGTACGGCATCAGAAATCTGGTCCGCAATTTTATCAGGATGGCCCTCTGAAACCGATTCAGAAGTAAATAGGTGACGTGACATATGCCTACCATTCCTTTATTTTGATTAAAATAACTAGTACTGACGGCGTAATTTAACCGATCAATAAAAAAATTTCTACTTCTAGACGTCCAAAAGTCTGTTCATAGATAAGGATTCAATTAAGTCGTATGAGAGTTCCACGCATTTTTCATCCCGAGCCACTCATGGTCAACAGCACCGTATCGCTCAGTGATGACGCCTTTCAACACACCATCAAAGTGCTTCGCATGCAAGAAGGTCAGGCGCTTGAGTTGTTTTGTAACGATGAGTTTAATTACCCAGCAGTACTCACTTCAGTCGCCAAGAAAAGCGCGCAAGTTGAAATTATTGGTGCCCAACTCAACAACACCGAGTCTCCTCTATTCGTTCACCTAGGTCAGGTCGTTTCGCGCGGAGACAGGATGGATTTCGCCCTACAGAAATCAGTGGAACTCGGTGTTAATGCCATCACTCCGCTGTTCAGCGAGCGCTGCGGTGTAAAATTAAACGGTGATCGACTTGAGAAGAAACAACAACAATGGCAGAAAATTGTCATTTCTGCTTGTGAGCAATCCGGTCGCAGTCATGTCCCTACCGTGCTTCCCGCGGTGTCAGTGGATGACTTTGTACAGACACCTTTTGACGGTTTACGCTTAACTCTCGATCCCTATGCGCAGGTACCTCTCAATCAGATTCAAGGCGCTCGCACAGCCCAACGCATCCAATTGATCATTGGTCCTGAAGGAGGCTTCACTGATATTGAGGTAGAGCACGCGCGTAACAACAGCTTTAAACCGATTCGTTTAGGACCACGTATTCTGCGAACAGAAACCGCTGCGATGACTGCTTTAGCAGCCATACAGTATGAATTTGGTGATCTCAACGCCAGCAACGAATAAGGAAGATACCCATGAAGTTAGCCATGATTATGGATCCCATTGCGCAGGTAAAAACGGAAAAAGATACCAGTTTCCGACTGTTGCTCGAAGCACAGGCGCGCGGTTACCAAAGTTACTATATTGAAATGGCCGACCTGCTCATTGACTCAGGTCGACCTTACGCTATGGCACGCAAAGTCACCGTCAAAGATCAAAAAACGGACTTTTATCAGTTGGGCGATGTCGAGAAGCTGCCATTAGGTGAGTTCGATGTCATCATGATGCGCAAAGATCCGCCCTTCGATAGCCAGTTTCTTTATGCGACTCATATTTTTGATTTAGCTGAGGCGGAAGGTGCGCTTGTCGTTAATAATCCGCAAAGCCTGCGAGATTGTAATGAAAAGCTTTATACCAGCTGGTTTCCTGAGTTTATCACCGACAGCCTAGTATCAGCCAATGCTGAGCAGCTTAAGGCGTTTCACAAAAAGCACGGTACCGTCATTCTTAAGCCGCTCGACGGAATGGGTGGCGCGTCGATATTTAAAGTTAACGAAGACGGTGCGAATTTAGGTGTCATCATCGAAACATTGACCGAAAAAGGTCAACGTTATGCTATGGCACAAAAATATCTGCCAGAGATCAAGGACGGCGATAAGCGTATACTGATTATTAATGGCGAACCGGTACCTTACGCATTGGCACGAATTCCGTCTGCAGGAGAAACTCGAGGTAACTTAGCGGCCGGTGGCAGCGGACGACCGCAACCTTTGAGCGAGAGTGACGAACGCATCGCGCGTGCCATCGGCCCCACACTTAAACAAAAAGGTTTATACCTCGTTGGTCTCGATGTCATTGGCGAACGTATTACAGAAATCAATGTGACCAGTCCAACATGCATGCGAGAAATCGAAAACGCCTACGACATCAATATCGCGGCGCAACTCTTCGCAGCTATCGAGCAGGATCTAAAGCAACGCCGTTGAAATTACTGAATAAGCCCCGATATAAGTCGTATCGTGAGTGAGGAGTGCTTTATGGAAAGCTTACAAAACCATTTTTTAATTGCAACACCGAGCATGAATGACCCGCTGTTTCGTCGCAGTGTGACTTATATCTGCGAACACAACGAAGACGGTGCGATGGGGCTGATCATTAATCAACCTGCAGAGCTAACGGTTAACTCGTTGCTCGACAAACTTGAAATTGTTTATCCGGATAGCGCAGATAGCCTTAAAGGTCCAGTCTATCAGGGCGGACCTGTGGGCCAAGAGCGAGGGTTCGTGATTCACCCGCCACAACAAAACTGGCGTAGTAGTCTCAAGTTGAGTGATGAGATTATGGTCACCACTTCGCGTGACATTTTAGAGGCATTGGGTTCCTCCGCGGCGCCGTTACAATTTCTGCTAACGCTTGGATATGCGGGTTGGGAAGCTGGCCAGCTGGAGCAAGAGCTGGCTGAAAATTCGTGGTTAGCTATCCCTGCGGATCCTGAGATATTGTTTAATACACCGACTAATCAACGTTGGGAAAAAGCCACCGAGCAACTCGGTTTTGATATTTGGAAGCTCGGACCCGATGTAGGTCACGCATGACAGTTGTCGGGTTTGATTTTGGCACCAAAAGTATTGGCGTTGCGGTGGGTCAGTCGATAACGGGCACCGCCTCTATTTTAAAAGCACTCAAAGCTCAGGACGGTATTCCAAACTGGAGTGCTGTCGAACAACTGCTCAAAGAGTGGCAGCCTGAACGTGTCGTCGTTGGCCTACCACTTAATATGGATGGCACGGAGCAACCGCTCACGCAACGCGCGAAAAAGTTTGGCAATCGTATTCACGGTCGTTTTAATGTCCCCGTTGTCTTTCAAGACGAACGTTTAACGTCCACCGCTGCTCGAGAAGCGCTGTTTGAACGCGATGGCTATCGCGGCTTGGAAAAAGGCAAAGTCGACAGTGCTGCGGCGTTGCTCATTGTTGAGGATTATCTTCGTGCATTGTAGTCATGTTGCCAAATCAGGATAATTCGTTATAGTGATGATTAAAAAGTAGAATGCTTGGGAGAAGGCTGTGCTAGGCAACGAAGAACCATTTTCTGTCACAGGTAACACCATTTTATTGCGCAACGAAAATAAAAAGTTGCTACTGGTAACTGGTGACCGTTATAAAAACATTTTAGTTTCGCGCACAGGCGTGGAGATGAGCGACTGGAACGCTGAACGCCGTCCTGGCGTGCGCGTCGTTTCACTTCATGAACTATTCAAACGCGACAAAACGTATTTCTTTATTAGAGCGGGCGGCGTTGAGTATCAAGTCGACTTAAAGTTTGAAGAAAGTCCAATTACCGAAATGAAGTTCTAATGAAAAAGCTATCTGATGAGAGAACATACCTGTCCGCTTGGGGTGCAGTCATTGTTCTCTCAACAGTTCTGCTTGTTAGCAGTGTCCCCAAAGTTTTTGCTCAACAAACAGCTTTCGAGAAAACATCCCGTGACGGCGATATTTTATTTTCCTACCAATGGAATCTTCCCAACGGAAAGCTCACACAGCTTAGTTTCAGTGTTAATCAACGCGAGTTCTTAAAACCGTTTGCAACATTTCGGAGTTACGACCGAAAGCGCGCACTTCGTGAGCTTAATTATCAAGTTAATCAGTATATACAGCGCCAACGTTGGTATGGTGTCGAAGCGACGCTGTCCCCCCGACAAGAGAAATTAACATTATCAATGCGCGAAGCACGAACGGCACCGTTACAACAACGTTACCAACAGCAACTGACAAAGACACAACAATTTTTTAATCAGCAATGGCGAGACTATTTATCGGCAAATTACTATCGCAAATTGTCGCTTCCATTGGGAGAAACGGGCATCGTTCCAGATGCTGTTACTATTGCCGAGAAAACTCAATCACTTCTCAGAACGCTGGTTGTCGCTATCGGGAACGAACTTAAAGACAACAGTCGACGCAGCTACACCAACTACGTTGGCCATTTTGTTCAGTCGATTCCTTATGACAGTCTCAGCAGCAAGCTATCAAGCCGTGGAGATGGCTTCACGCCACCTAATTACCTTCTTCTCAACAATCGAGGTGAATGTGACAGTAAAGTCAGCCTCACGCTAGCCTTACTAAAAGAGATTATCCCCGAAGCAAGAATGATCATTGTTTATTTGCCAAAACATGCGATTTTTGGCATTCAAATGGCAAAGCAAGCAAACGATATAACCTTGATGCACAACGGAACCGAATTCGTTCTCATGGATGTCGCAGGGCCCGCCGTGTTACCAGCGGGCCAACTCTCCAGTGATGTTCAGTTTCTTGTCAACACTGGGCAGTATACGGTTATCAAAGGCAACTAAGCTATAGGTGCTCCTCTGCATACTCTGCCAGACTACTTCTTACCACACCGTTTAGATTAATGGTCGCACTACCTGGATAATCTTTGAAGCGCTCTACGATAAAGGTGAGTCCTGAGGTGACAGCAGTTAAGTAATAACTATCAATCTGCGCCAAATTGCCCGACACGACCAGTTTCGTATTCTCACCACAACGGGTAATTATTGTTTTTAGCTGTGATGCGGTTAAGTTTTGTGCTTCATCAAGTATGACCACCGCATTTTGAATACTGCGACCACGCATGAAGTTTAATGACTTGAACTGGATATTCGCTTTCGTCATGATGTAATTTAGACTCGAGTCCATGCTCTCATCATTCTTGTGCAATACTTCAAGAGAATCCGTTATAGCTGATAACCAAGGCGCCATTTTTTCTTCTTCGGTACCTGGCAAGAAGCCTATCGACTCAGCAATCTCAGGCGTATTGCGCGTAACAATTATTTTTTCGTAGATTCCCTTTTCGACCACCATTTCTAATGCCGCAGCAAGCGCTAATAGCGTCTTACCACTACCCGCGGGGCCGGTCAAAATAACCATGTCTAAGCTTGTATCAAGTAGCGCGTGCATCGCCATCGCTTGATATATATTCTTAGGGTGAATCCCCCACGCGCTGTAACCCATTAAGCGCTCATGTCCCAAATCCATCAGCGTTACAGAGGTATCGTCAAAGGTGTCCACCCGAGCTGCGAAGTGCTCTGTTTCATCGATAAAATATTCGTTGTAGAAGATTTGCGGCATGTGTTCGCGCGAGACCGTATGATAGGCATCTCGCCCCTCTTGCAACGTACTGACATCACCCACTTGTTGCCAAAAGTCCCCTTCAAACTGATAGAAACCTTTCGTCAATAAGCGAATATCATCAATTAATTGGTCTGTGCGATAATCCTCAACATGTTTTACACCCGCACCTTTGGCTTTTAGGCGCATATTGATATCTTTTGTCACCAAAGTGACCGTGCTACCCGCAAACGTAATTTGCAGTTCTAACGCCACTTGAATAATACGGTGATCATTTTCATTGAGCGCCAAAGCAGACGCACTTTGCTTCAACTCGTAGTCAGGGAAAATAGCTAATGTGCCGCTCGCTTGATGGTCGCCACTTAACTGCGTCAAAGGGACACCTTTAACTATCTGCTCAGGTGTTGCATCCTTCAACACCTCCTCCAACGAACGAATCGCAACACGCGCATCTCGGCTCACGTCTTTATTGCGATCCTTAATATTATCTAACTCTTCTAGCACGACCATAGGAATAACGACGTTATGCTCATCGAAGCTGAGAAAAGCGAGAGGATCATGCAATAGAATATTGGTATCTAAAACGAAGTACTTAGTAGCTTGGGAGGTTTGACTAACATTTGCGGTCATAGCGTACACCTTTTGTTATCGTTTGATTAAAGCTTAGACCAAAATTCGTGACACAGGGATGACAGTCGCATTGTTTTTTTCTAATCTCCCCATTACTATTGCCGACCTTTAAAGTTAGCGCATAGGAAGGACGAAGTGAGCGAGTTTAGTTTAGGGCAACGTTGGTTAAGCGAAACTGAAACAGATTTAGGCCTTGGCGTAGTCACAGCCGTGGATGGACGCCAGGTATCAGTGATGTTCCCTAGCACCGGGGAAACACGAATGTACGCTAAATCCGACGCACCTCTCGCTCGATTTGTGCTGAATGAAGGACAAGAAGCAACACATGCTGATCAATGGCGTTTTATCGTCACCGAGGCGAAAGAGCATCAAGGGTTAGCCATCTATTTCGGTGAACGCGAAGACTCAGGCGAAGAGGTGATGGTGCCAGAGTCCCAGTTGGCTCATCAAATTGATACCAATCCAGCATTAACGCGCTTTATTGCAGGGCAAGCCGACCGCCACGATCTGTACCTTCTGCGCATGCAAGGTCAACAACAATTAGCGCGCTGGCAACAAAGCCCTGTCGCGGGTCTCCTAGGCGCACGTGTGAATCTGTTAGCGCACCAGTGTTACGTCGCATCAACCGTGGCGAACCGCTACCATCCTCGAGTTATGCTCGCTGACGAGGTCGGCTTAGGAAAAACCATCGAAGCGGGCATGATCATCAAGCGCCAGCATGTCACGGGGCGTAGCCAACGCATACTAATTGCCGTACCCGATAGCCTCCGTCACCAATGGCTTGTTGAGATGAAACGCCGATTTGCGCTTGATTTCAGTGTGTTTGATGAAGCCAGAATCCGAGAAGCGCAACTCGATAGTGATAATCCATTTTCTACTGAACAATTAGTGATTATCAACAACAAAATCCTACACGATGAACAGTGGCATGACGCACTCATGGGTGCCGAATTTGACATGTTGGTGGTCGACGAAGCCCATCACCTTAATGACAGTACACCGGGCTATGAACACTTTGCTCAGCTAGCGAAAGCCATTCCAGGCTTATTGTTATTAACCGCAACACCCGAGCAAGAAGGTAACGAAGGACACTTTAAGCGTTTGCAGTTACTTGACCCAGACCGCTTTAACGATTTTAGCGCGTTTGAGGAGGAGCAAACTCATTATCGCGAACTGGCAGATAAAGCGACGGAGCTTAAAGGAGAGGAACTCGACGAACTCCTTGATGAACACGGCACAGGCCGGGTTATGTTTAGAAACCGCCGTCAAAATGTCGGTGGATTCCCAGCACGTCAATTTCACCCGGTTAAACTACCTGAGCCCGAGGATGACATGCGTGAACCTTGGTGGCTTGGCGACCCCCGTGTGACTTGGCTTATTGACCATATAAAAGGTAACCGGGATGACAAGACGTTGCTTATTTGCCACAGCGCGAAAACGGTAAATGAGCTCGCTGAAGCATTGCGTGTGCTTGAGGGGATAAACGCTGCCGTTTTCCACGAAGGGATGTCATTACTTGAACGCGACCGCGCTGCCGAGTTCTTTGCCGACGATGATAATGGCAGCCCGATTTTATTGTGCTCAGAGATAGGTAGCGAGGGGCGGAACTTTCAGTTTGTGCATCAACTCGTATTATTCGACTTACCTGAAAACCCAGACTTACTTGAGCAACGGATAGGACGCCTTGACCGTATCGGACAAACCCATGATATCGCGATCTACCTGCCGTACACCGAAGATTCCGACGAGGGCATTTTACTGCCTTGGTATCACACGATGAATGCATTCGAACAATGTAACCCCGTCGGACGCCGCATGTATGACGACTTTTCTCAGCAGATTAAAAAGGCTTTGCTAAGCTGCCAGCCGCTTCCGAAAGAAGTGCTGCAGCAGAGTGCAGAGTTACATCAGCAACTCATGTCCGAGGTTGAAGCGGGTCGCGATAAACTACAAGAGTTAAATGCATGCCGTCCAGAACAGGCTGAATCGGTAATCGCGGCTATAGAAGAAAGCAGCGACGTATCAACTCTGGATGAGTTTATGACTACATTCTGGGAGCGCTTTGGTATCGATATCGAAGAACTCGACGAAAACCGAGTGTTCGTTAAACCGAGCGAGCATATGCGCGTCGAGGCTATTCCAGGCCTGCAAGAAGAAGGGATGACCATCACCTTTGACCGCACCACGGCACTTAATTACGAGGATATCGAATTCTTAAGTTGGGACCACCCTCACGTGCAAGAGGCCTTGAATATAGTGACCCAGCAAGACTTCGGTAGCGTCTGCGTTACTAAGCTAAATAATAAAGCGCTGCCTGAGGGCGCCTGGTTCATGGAGGTTGACTTTAGTGCACAGATTAACGCCCCCCAAAGCGCGGTAGCTCAGGAGTTCTTCCCGCTTCAGAACCATCGTATATTGCTTGATAGTCAAGGGCGGGAACTGACGAGCAAAGTGCCACGCGATGCATTAACCAAGCAAGCCGACTTTATGGATAAAAAAACCTCACGGCAAATTTTAAAGCAGTTGCGTGATATCACTAAGTCGCACTTAGAAGTAGCGCGTAGCTCTGCTGAAGCTTGGTTAGAGCAACAAAGCGCTGCTATCGGTTCGCGTATCAGTGAAAACTTAGGAAAGGAACTTGAACGTCTGACCAAACTAAAGCAGCGCAATCCTTCCGTACGCGAATCTGAAATTGAAGCTATCAAAATGCGCCAGCAAACCTTATTAGAAGCGCTAAAACAACCGCAGCTTTCGTTGTTTGCCGTGCGTATTTTGGTCAATCATCACTAATGGCACTGCTTCACTATCAACCACCAACCAACCCTTATCTCAAGATAATACATCGAGATAATGCGTTGGTTGTGGTCGATAAGCCCGCAGGACTGCTTAGCGTACCAGGGAAATTACTCGAACATCGAGATTCCGTTTACACTCGCCTAGCTCGCATATTTCCTGATATCAAGTTAGTACACCGGCTAGATATGGCCACATCGGGTGTGATGGTGTTTGCGCTTGGTAAAGCCGCGCAAAGCCACCTAAGTAGACAGTTTCAACAACGAACTCCAAAGAAAACCTACTTGGCAAAAGTGTGGGGAGCATTGCCCGCTGACAATGGCTGTATCGATTTACCACTTAGCTGCGACTGGCCTAATCGACCGAAGCAACAAGTCGACTTTTTCAATGGCAAGCCCAGTCAAACCTTTTACCGAGTGCTAAAACGTCAAGCTCAGGGATGCACTGTCAAACTATCACCCTACACAGGCCGTTCACATCAGCTACGGGTGCACATGTTGGCATTAAACTGTCCTATTTTAGGTGATAAGTTTTATGCACACTCAGCCGCTTTTCAGGCGGCTGAACGACTGCTCCTACATGCATTTGAACTGCGTATTACACACCCTCAGACCGAGCAAACGCTAACCTTCACCAGCCCCTGCCCGTTTTAGCTAAAGTTTAAAGAATTTCCGTCTTATGACGATAACAAAGCATGAATATTATGCGCGTTGCCATCCTGTTGTTTGTCATATGCTGGTCTGTTATTTCACACGGACAGGATGATCGTGCTCGTTTCGTCCCCCCTGACGAGATCGTCTGGCTCAAAGACGCGACAGAGAAAGACGTACAGTATTTAGCACTGCAACTTGAGCCATTAAGAAGCTTCGAACGAGGGCAATTTGTTGCCTTGCCGGACTGGGGTCTACACCCCTTGCAATCTTCGCTCATTAAATCCAGTTATCACGAAGCGTCGAAGATGGGTTGGCGTAGTTGGGGACTGACACCACCGAGTATGCATATCCAACCCACCTCGTTAGCGCATCACACCCCTGACTCTGAGTTTACTCAGCCCGATGATAACGCACTGGAGCCTTATAGAGCCGCGTTATTTAAGCGCCTTGAAGCACTGAATGAAAAAGTGAGCCAGCACCCTGGTTTCGTTGTGTGGCTTGTTGAGGGAATCAGTGGTGCGCTCTGGATTGATTGGATCAATAAAAATCCTTCAGCCGCACCCGATGCGGTCATCTTGTTGGATGTGTATCTGCCGCAGCCAGCACTTAATCGAGTCCTAGGCACCAAAATCGCTAAGCTCACCTTCCCGGTACTTGATATTAAATCAGCTTCAGCCAACCGATGGGTCGCTAAGCAATGGTCTATGCATGAAACACTTAGCCAAAAATATCAACAATTAAGCTATCGACCGCGTAGCTTATTGACCCGTCCCCCAGAAGCCGCCAACGAACTAAAGAGTGTCATTCAAGGTTGGTTTAAATTCCATGGCTTTTAATAGCTACCGTATGTCACGGTGTTTTTTGATTGCTTCATAGGCTGACTGGATATCCTGGGCGCGTTTTTGTGCTTCTTTCATCACATGCTCCGGCAATCCTTTTGACGCAAGCTTGTCAGGATGATGGCGCGCCATCAGCTTGCGATACGCTTTTTTAATCTCCGCATCTGACTGTTCTGGCTTCACTCCTAATACTTCATATGCATCTTGAAGTTCATTACGCGACGGCTTAGCCTGTTGGCTCCCCGCGTTTCCTTGCGAACGGTGTTGATGAAACCTAAATGCGGCTTTCTGCATCGCAAGCCACTGATCAATCTGAAACCGCCTGAAACCTAGCGCTTTACCAACATTAACAAGGACTTCATGCTCACCTCGATCAAGTACACCGTCATTAAGAGCCAAAGCCATCAACTGTTCCATAAAGATCTGAAATACCTCACGGTTGCCATAAAATGACTCCCTAAACCGCTTCATCGTATCTTCCAGTGGAAAAGTCGCCTGCTTCCCTTCTCGAAACGCCTCTTGCGCCTCTCCTCTCGCTTCAGAATCGAGTCGGAATCGGTCCATCAGTTCCGATGCTTGTGCAATATCTCGCTCGGTCACGCGTCCTTTTGCTTTAGCAAGATGTCCCATCACTGCAAACAGGGTATATAAAAATAATGCATCTTTATCGGCATCACGTTTGCCACTCATAAATTGCCCAAAACCACCACGGCTGGCAAAGTCCTGAGCCATTCCTCGATCAAACCAGTGTCCAATTAATACGCCGATGATAGCTCCAGGCAATCGCAAAAACAGATAGCCCGCTAGCGCACCAATCACCTTTCCCCAAATCATTATGTTTCCTCTACTTCTTGATTTAACTGACTCAAACGCGTTGGCGTTCCCACATCCGTCCAGGCACCTTTTAGTAGACTCCCCGCCACTTTTCTCTGATTAATGGCATCGAGCAGCAAGGGCTTCAATGGCCTATACCCATCGCCGTAACCGGCAAAAAATGCGGGGTCATATAAGCCAATGCCGGCGAACGTAAATCCAGTCTGCTCGGGAGACTGGGCTATTACCCGGCCATCTTGCAAGGCAAAGTCGCCACTTAGATTATGTTCAGGGTTATCGACGAGTAATAGGTGAGCCAAGTCGTTCGTCTCAAGTTGAGTTGGCAAGTCTGTTAAGTCGGATGAGATAAAAATATCGCCATTAATGACCCAAAAAGGCGCTGTTCCCAGCATCGGTAGAGCATTAATGATGCCGCCCGCTGTTTCTAACCCACCGTCAGGTTCGGGAGAATAAATAATCTTCACGCCCCAACGTGAGCCATCGCCAAGCTGAGACTCAATTTGCCCCCCTAACCAAGCATGATTAATCACAATTTGCGAGACCCCGGCCCCCACCAACTTTTCAATGATGTATTCGATCAAAGGTTTGCCCGCAACGGTTAAAAGTGGTTTTGGGGTCAAATTAGTCAGAGGTTGCATACGCTTTCCGCGACCTGCGGCCAGTATCATCGCTCTCATGAGTTCTCCCATTTGGGTATAATACGTTGGGTCAGCCATTGGTGGTAGTTACTTAATTCCGGATAACGTGCACTGACTTTACTCAGATAGCCTAATGTACGAGGCACGTCTTTCAAGTAACCGGTTTTATCATCACGGTGCGCTAGTCGGGCAAAAATTCCTGCGGCTTTCGTATGCCGCTGAAGTCCCATCCAGTCGAACCAGCGTTGCCACTGTTCTGGCTCAACATCTGCACTTAGTAGCCCATCCTCCTGCAGTTGGCTCCGTAACCGTTGAGATAGCTCATCGACTAAGTCATCAGGCCACTCAATGTAACAATCTCTCAGTAGCGAGACCGCGTCATAGGTAATCGGCCCGATAACCGCATCTTGAAAGTCGATAACACCAAGCCCTTTAGGCGTCACCATCAAGTTGCGGGAGTGATAATCTCGGTGCACACCAACCTGTGGCTGAGCAAATGCATTACTCACTATCAGCTCGCAGAATTCAGACCATAGTTCGTCGTCGCGATCATCCCAGTCAAGATCGAGGTGCTGCATCAACAACCAATCTTTAAACAATGCCAGTTCGCGATCTAACAATGCTCGATCAAAGCGGGGTAAATCGCCTTCCGCTGTTGCCGTCACCCCCATAACTCGTGGCAAAATCGAAAGCGCTTGATCATAGTATTGGCGTGCGTTTTGCGCTTGGAGTTTCGACAATAGTACCGTGTGACCCAAGTCTGTCTGCAACATGTATCCCTGCTTCAAATCAACGTTCAATACCAGCGGCACGGGAATATTTGCCGCTTGATAAGCGTCCGCTACGAGAAGAAAAGGGCGCATATCTTCTTTATCGGGTGGGCAATCAACAGCAATTAAGCTACGTTGACCATCTGAAGCTCGAAAGTAGCGTCTAAAACTCGCGTCACCAGAAACCACTTCCAGTTGCGTTTGAGGATACCCCGTCTGCGCCTCACACCATGCTGCCAGACCAATCTCACGAGAATCTTCCAAAATGCCCCCTCTGTGTGCCATTATTTGGCAAATTTAATCTCTATTTATGCGTACTAAAATAGCAGAATACGCAGATTTGCTTTATTATACCAAGCTTGTCTCTAATCATTAATTAACAACTCAAAACGGATTAGTATCTTGCCATTGCGTTACAAAGTTGCCAAAGCGTCCGCTGTCTTATTTACCTTACTCAGCGCGTCAGTTTCTGCTCAGCAGGAGCTTACTAATGTGTGCTCAGCCCGCTATAATCAGTGGCGTTTCGAAGAACCCGACTTCGACGTTTCTGCACAACTCCCTGGTAGCATATTAGTCCACTCTGATAACTCTAATGTCAGCAACAATGGCGAAGCGTTATTCTCTGGTAACGTGAGTATCCGTCAGGATGGTCAATGGCTTCTCACTGAGTCTGCACGGATCAATCAAGAAAAACAAACCATCGATGCGAATCAAGGCGTTCTGTTTTCTGACGGTTATATTCAAGTCAAAGGTCAATCGTTTAATTATAATGGCGTTTCAGCAACCGCCGAATTACGCGATACTGAATATCGAATGAAAACCACACAAGCGCGTGGCGAAGCCCAGCTACTGCGTTTATCTGAGCAGCACGTCAATCTGTTTTCTTCAAGTTTCACGACCTGTCCAACGACAGATCCGGCTTGGAAACTGACTGCTGATCGAATCGAAATCAGTCAATCAGAAGACTTTGGTGAGGCATGGGGCGCTAAAGTTGAGTTGTTCGATATCCCCGTTATTTATTTACCGTATTTTACGTTTCCAGTTAACGATAAACGTAAAACAGGGTTTCTGTATCCGACCATTGATACCTCATCTGTCAGTGGCCTTGAGGTAGAAGTCCCTTATTACTTTAATATTGCGCCGAATATGGATGCAACGCTTGCTCCCGTATACATTAGTAAGCGCGGGACAATGTTAAAAACAGAGTACCGCTTTCTAACCGATAGCTATGGTGGTCAAATCAATCTTGAGTACCTTCAAAGCGACTCACTTCGACTCGATAACGCCGATCGCTATTTATGGCATATTGATCAGCAAGCGCAACTCGGCGAGCACTGGCGCGCCTATGTGGATGCAACGCAAATCAGTGATGACAACTATCTCAATGATTTTGGTAGTGATTTTGCGGGGCGAGCAGACACCCACTTGTACCGTGTGGCGCAAGTTGATTATTTAAAGGATAACTTTTTTGCACGCATCCGTGCTGAAGACTACGAACTACTAGGGCAATATCAAAGCCCGTTTAGAACACTGCCACAAATTTCAATGCGTTACGATGAAGGTGCATACACGGGCTTTAACTGGGCGATCGAAAGCGAACTCACCTACTTTCAAAGCCAAGACGATTCAAACGTATACGCGACACGCGCCCACCTTCAACCCAGCTTAAGTTACGCGCTCGAAGCGCCTGCTTACGATGGTGAAGCTGAAATCACTTATTTATATACGCACTATCGTCAACAAGGGACAAGCCCTGAGCTCGACGAGTCCGTGTCGCGCGCGTTGCCAAGAGCTCGCTTAAGAGGTCGCCTGCACCTAGAGCGCTTTTTTGACGGCGACGGCGTTGACGCATACCGCCAAACATTGGTACCACAACTTCAATACCTCTACGTCCCGTACAAAGACCAGTCTAATATCGGCATCTATGATACATCGCTGATGCAAGACGATTATTACGGCCTGTTCCGCGCCCAGCGCTATTCCGGTTTAGACCGCATTGCAGAAGCGAATCAAATAACCTATGGTGCCACAACAAGCATTTTTGATAAGCGCGAGCGTGAACTGTTGCGCTTTGCGTTTGGCCAAATTTATTATTTTGATAAAAGTCGGACCGAGCTATTGCAGCAAAATACATCGCGGACATCCAGCAATACAGAATGGGTTGCCGACTTAACATGGGCGATTACCCCTCATTGGAGTATCAAGAGCGCGTTACAATACGATACGGAACTAAATCAAACACGAAAGAGTCAGACCGCTTTAGAATATCGCTTTGACAATAAAAACTTGCTTCAAGTGAATCATCGTAAAGCAACCAATATTTTAAATAGCGATATTGAACAAGTCGGCGCGCAAGCGGTTTGGGAAATTAATAACCAATGGCAGGTCGCTGCTAACATTTACTATGATTTGGTAAATCGCCGCACCAATGATGCCATTCTTGGGGTGCAGTACAGCAGTTGTTGTTGGGCGCTACGTGTAAGTGCGTACCGTCGAATCAACCTGAATTTAGAGCCTGCTATGGCTGGAGCGGCAAACGCTGGTATGATGCAAAGCACGTTTGCGGCACCCGAATTTGACAACGGTGTTAGCTTACAGTTTATCATCAGCGGCCTTTCAAGCGACGGAAGCAGTCTGATCGAAATGTTAGAGAAAAGCATTTACGGCTACAGACGACCTTTTTACTTAAGTAACTAGTGGTACAAATAATGAAACAGTTAGTTAAATTCAGCACATCAGTCAGTATCGCGTTGATGATGTGCATAACCGCAACGGTGGCGCATGCACAACAAGTGCTGGACCGCGTGGCAGTTATTGTCGACGATGGCGTTATTTTAGAAAGCCAAATTGAGCAGCTTATAAAACAAGTAAAACAATCCGAAAACTTCTCATCGGCTAATGCACCATCAGACAAGGTGCTACGCACGCAAGCGACCGAACGCTTGATCCAGCAGGAGCTTCAGCTGCAGATGGCGGAACGCATGGGTATTGAGGTATCGGAAGCTCAGCTTGACCAAGCCATCTCGAGGATAGCGCAGGATCGCGGCATGAGTGTCGACGAGCTGCGCGAGAATACAATTAACTCTGGGCAAAGCTGGCCGGCATTTCGCGAGCAGATTAAAACTGAGATAATCACGAGCCAAGTTGAGCGAGCCGCTGTTCAGAGACGTGTTTCTGTCACGCCACAAGAAGTAGAGAATTTAGTCAACTTGATTGAGCAAAATGACGCTTCACCTACAGAGTACCGTTTACGCCAAATTTTGATTGGTGTTGACTCTGACGCACCGAATGAAAAGCAGGAAGCGGCCAAACGTCGAGCGCAAGCCGTCATCGATCGCCTCGAGGAAGGTGAAGACTTTTCGCAACTTGCTATTCGTTCATCGTCAGGCTCAAATGCGCTAGACGGCGGTGATCTTGGCTGGATGACTGAGAATTCCATGCCGACATTGTTCGCAGAGGTCGTAAAAGGTAAATCAAAAGGTGAAATTATTGGCCCTATCCGCAGCGGCGTGGGCTTTCATATTTTACAAGTCGCAGATAAGCGAGGCGAGCAAGTCGTCGAAGTACAGGAAGTCAAAGCGCGACATATTCTTATTAAGCAATCAGTGATTTTATCGGATAACAAAGCCAAAGAAATGCTTGCGCAGTTTCGTGAGCAAATCTTAAGTGGTGAAAAAACATTTGCCGAACTGGCGAAAGAGCACTCCGCTGATCCAGGGTCCGCATCACGCGGAGGGGACTTAGGTTGGTCACGTCCAGATCGGTATGCCGAAGAATTCAAACAACGCGTCAGTACGTTGGAAAAAGGTGTGATCAGCGAACCTTTCCGCACGCAATTTGGCTGGCATATTGTAGAGGTAACTGATCGCCGCACGCTCGATGCCACGCAGGAAAGTAAACGCGACAAGGCATACCAAATGCTATTCTCGCGCAAGTATCGAGAAGAAGTGGACACGTGGCGACAAGAAATGCGCGATCGTGCTTATGTTCGCGTCGTAGCCAAGTAAAATGCGACCATTACTCGCTTTTACCCCCGGCGAGCCCGCCGGGGTAGGTCCCGATTTAGCCGTTATGATGGCACAACAGCATTGGCAAGCAGATATTGTTGCCATTGCGGATGCAGGCTTACTCAAACAACGAGCCACGGAACTCAACCTGCCACTTGAACTCATTCCCTATGAGGGCGCCCGCCCTCAGTCGCCAATGCAACCAGGTCAGTTGCTTATAAAACACGTTCCCCTTGCTGAAACCGCAATTGCTGGAGCGCTGAACGTTGCTAACGGTCAATACGTTGTGGAGACCCTATCCATTGCCTCGGATGGTAATTTAAGCGGAGAGTTTGACGCTATCGTTACCGGGCCTGTACACAAAGGTATTATTAACGAAGCAGGTGTCGCTTTCTCTGGTCATACCGAGTTTTTTGCGAATAAAGCAGACTGTCCTGATGTTGTAATGATGCTGGCAACAGAAGGATTACGCGTTGCGTTAGTAACCACTCACATTCCGCTTGCTTACGTATCAAAAGCGATTACACCTGAACGTCTAGAAAAGATTATCACAATCTTGGACGCGGATTTGCGACAAAAATTTGGAGAGGAGCAACCCAACATATTAGTGTGCGGATTGAATCCGCATGCGGGCGAGGGAGGTCATCTCGGGCATGAGGAAGAAGCAATTATTGCGCCCGTAATAAGGTCATTACAAACTAGGGGAATGACGGTGTCTGGCCCTTACCCTGCTGATACAGTCTTTCAGCCCAAGTACTTGGAGTCGGCGTCAGCTGTCGTTGCGATGTACCACGATCAAGGTCTACCTGTGTTAAAATATAAAGGCTTTGGCAAAGCGGTGAATATTACACTCGGATTACCTTATATTCGAACATCAGTCGACCATGGTACGGCATTGGATATGGCAGGCAGTCCAGCGATTAACTCAGGTAGCTGTCAACTCGCCATAAAGACAGCAATTGATATGGTAAATAACTCAAAATTATGAGCAAAACTCACTTAGGTCACCGAGCGCGAAAGCGATTTGGTCAAAACTTTCTAAATGATGAACACATTATCGAATCAATTGTCGATGCGATTCACCCACAGCCGGGTGAAAATTTAGTTGAGATAGGACCAGGCCTAGCAGCATTAACCGAGCCAGTGGCAGAAAGGTGCCAGCAACTTCGCGTTGTAGAGTTAGACAGAGATCTCGCCGACCGTTTAGAGACCCATCCGTTTTTGAGTCAGCATTTGGACGTCATTCGTGGCGATGCCATGAAAATCGACTTTAAAGCGTTCGCCTCTCCTGAGCAAAAACTACGCGTGTTTGGTAATTTACCTTATAATATTTCGACACCTCTAATTTTTCATTTGTTAAAGTTCAGCGATTATGTCGAGGATATGCACTTCATGTTACAAAAAGAAGTGGTTGATCGATTAACAGCTGAGCCTGGCAGTAAAACATATGGTCGTATCAGCGTGAGTGTGCAACAACGCTGCGAGGTTCAAAAAGTATTGGATGTGCCACCTGAAGCATTTACTCCACCGCCTAAAGTTGAATCAGCTGTTGTGCGTTTGCGACCCTACGTGAAGAGCCCAACGCCTGTAAAGGATGTTCAACAATTGCAGTCGTTATGTTTGACAGCTTTTAATCAAAGACGTAAAACAATTAAAAACAACCTTAAAAAGCTCATTGATGATACGCAATTAGAGGCACTAGGCATTAACCCGAGTGCTCGCCCAGAAACACTCACAGTTGCTGACTATTGTAGAATATCGGATTGGCTGACGGATAATCAGAAGTCCTTATGACGGTAAAAACACAAGTCCATATCGAAGTTTCTACGCAATATATTGCGGCTCAATCTAACCCTAATCAGGGTCAATATGTGTTTTCGTATACCATAAAGATTAGTAATAACGCTGCCCAAGACGTGACACTTAAAAGTCGCGAGTGGCGTATTACTGATGCTGAAGGCAAAATCACCCGCGTCGCTGGCGAAGGGGTCATTGGCCAGCAGCCAACGATTGCGCCAGGAAAGTCATTTAGTTATACCAGCGGTACTGTTATTGCGACTCCAGTCGGCATGATGGAGGGTCATTACTTAATGTTTTCTGAGCAAGGTGAACAGTTTAAGGTGCCAATTCCCTCATTTCGTTTAGCCATTCCCAATATTATTCATTAGATCGATGGCGACATATATAGTTGGTGATATCCAAGGCTGTTATTCCGAACTTATGGAGCTACTGAATCAGGTAGGCTTTTCCCATAAATCGGACTCACTGTGGTGCGTTGGTGATATCGTTGCGCGAGGGCCTGACTCAAAAGCTGCGATAGATTTCTTCCTTAATAGCGGCTCTTCTGTACACACGGTACTTGGCAATCATGACCTGAATTTATTAGCTATCCTGTTGGGTGCGCGCGAAGTGAATCCAAAGGACAAATTAGAGGCTGTTATTTCATCGTCTAGACGACTTGATTATATCGACTGGATCCGTCAGCAACCATTACTACATCATTTCAAGCACCACAACACGTTGTTATGCCATGCTGGCGTCTATCCGCTTTGGTCAACTCAGCAGGCGGCTGAGCATGCAAACGAAGTTGAACAGTTACTAACCAGTGATGACATGCCGCGGTTCGTAAACCATATGTTTTCTAATCAACCTAGCAATTGGCGCTCAAGTCTTAGTGGATTTGACCGATACCGATTTATAATCAATGCGTTTACGCGCATGCGTTTTTGTAGCAAAACCGGTGAGCTGGACTTTCACCGAAAAAACCATCCACGAATAGACACGGACGCTCAGTGGAAACCCTGGTTTGAATTGTCCCATAGTAATGACCGCATTGTTTTCGGACACTGGGCGGCACTCATGGGAGAAACTCAAAATACGAAATATATTGGTTTAGACACAGGTTGTGTTTGGGGTCAACACATGACGCTTTTTCATTTAGAGGAAGCGAAATACTTTACACAGCCTGCTCTGTCCCAACTGTAGTTGTAGCGATGCTGAGGACTATCTTATGAAAATGACTGTTGCAATGCGAGTTATTGGTGGCTTCGCACTGATTACTTTGCTTTTGCTTGTGATCAGTTTGAGCTCACTGTTTAACATTAACAGTATAGGCTCATCGGTTGAACGTTTAAATGATAAGGCAGTTCCTGCCCTAGAAAGCGTAGCGGGTCTTAAAGTCGACGTATTGCAGCTCGGCGCTCTGCAAAGTGAAACGTATTACGATGAGTCATTAGATCAGCTCCAAAGCCACACTCAAAGCTTCTCCAGCACAAGACAACAGTTTTCGAATTCGCTTGATCAAACCATGAACTTAATTCGAGGCGAAGGTTATTCGAAGCTCGTTGAGCGACTAGAAACCGATGCCAATAAGTATGTCGACTCGATAGACAATCTATTCGCACAGCAACGCAAATATTTAGAGCTAGAGCAAACGGCAAAAGCTCAGTTAGACGACATCGCATTTAATATTGATGACGCATCAATCATGATGCTTGATACCTCAGACATGTCAGGTGTGCCTGAGGTTAAACAGCTAGCACGCTCCATAGAATCATCTTTATCGTCGTTAGTAACACTGATGTACGATTTAAGTAAAGCAGATGCAATTGATCGCGCAGAAGTAATTCAGAGCGAGATCGGAATCAATATCGATTCACTGCGCCCACGTTTAGACAGCTTGGAGTCTGCGGTAACGAGTGATAACGAAAAATTGGTCAATGACGGACTTACTCTTATTCGCGGTGCTCTGAGCAATTTGCAAGGCGCGGGGTCTTACCCAGATAACATTGTCGCGCGTTTGAAAACACGTGATGTCGAACAACAAACGTTAGCTCAATCGAAACAAGAATTGGATGGGTTGATTGAGTTAGCAAATGAACTACAAGCTGCTGTGCGTAGCATCGCTGACGAAACACGCACTAATGTTGAGTCATCCATCTCGACCTCAAGCTGGATAAATAGCATTTTAACTATTGTATCTATTGCGCTTGCCGTCGTGATATCGTGGGTAACCGTCCGAAGCATCAGCAACCCGCTCGGCAAAGTAAACCACATGCTCAATATTATGGCCGAGGGAAATCTTACTGAGCGTGTTGCATATGATTCGCAAGATGAGTTTGGTACGCTCGCTGAGAATACCAATAAGCTAACCGACAACCTGCGTAAACTGATCGAAGGTATTGCGAATCGAGCAACACAGTTGGCAACGGCAGCGGAAGAGTCCTCAAGCGTCTCGGATCAAACCACACACGCGATTGAAGAACAACGCAGTCAAATCGAGCAAGTTGCAACAGCAACTCAAGAAATGAATAGCACGGCGAGTGAAATGGCAAGTGGCGCCGACCAAGCGTTAGCTGAAATCCAACATTCCGACCAAGAAGCTAAACGAGTACGCGGTATTTCAGAACAGAACCGCGCTACAATTGAACAGCTCGCGAAAGAAATAGAAGGTGCCTCTTCGGTCATCAATCAGCTTTCTGAAAACAGTAAAAATATCGGCGGTATTTTGGATGTGATCCGCGGTATTGCTGACCAAACCAACCTATTGGCGCTCAACGCGGCTATTGAAGCAGCGCGTGCGGGCGAGCAAGGACGCGGATTTGCAGTCGTTGCCGACGAGGTGCGCACGTTGGCGAGTCGAACTCAAGAGTCGACTGAAGAAATTCAAAGTATGATCGAATCTCTGCAAACCGACTCTCAACGTGCTGTCGAAGTGATGGAGCGCGGTCGGGCACAGGCAGAGCAAAGTGTACAACAGACCGACGAGGCCGCTTCAGCACTCAATGCAATCACCGAGTCAGTACATCAAGCGGCGGATAGCAGCACTCACATTGCCAGTGCAGCGCAAGAGCAAAGCCGTACGGCGCATGATATCAGTGAGCGTCTGGAAGCCATCGTATCCATTGCAGAACAAACCGCGTCGGGTTCGAAACAAACAGCGCAGGCATCCAATGAAGTTGCCAAGTTGGCAGATGAATTACAAGACTCAATTAAGAGCTTCACCGTTTAAATTAGGTGATTATCCAAAAAAAGGCTTGCCCAGTGGGCAAGCCTTTTTTTATCGCCATCGCGAATTAAACAAAGATAATTTTAGCAAATTTACGCTTGCCGACTTGATATACGCCTGAATCTTCTTTTGTGCACATCAGTTTCGTGTTAGTGACTTTCTCACCATCCCGCTTGACGGCTGACTGTTTAATCATACGCATCGCATCAGACGTTGACGATACCAACCCCGCTTCTTTCAAGGCGTTGCCAATGGCGATACCGTCGTCTCCAACTTTGACTTCAACTTCTTTGATATCATCCGGTATCGCATTTTTCTGGAACCGCTGGATAAAGTCTTGTTCCGCCTTATCTGCTGCTGCTTCATCATGGAAGCGCGCAATGATTTCCTTAGCTAGAAGAACTTTGATATTACGCGGGTTTTCACCATCAGCGACTTGCTGTTTAAAGTCTTCGACTTGTTCCAACGGACGAAAGCTCAATAACTCAAAGTAACGCCACATCAGTTCATCTGATATCGACATGACCTTGCCGAACATCTCGTTAGCGGGCTCAGTAATACCAATATAGTTATTCAATGACTTCGACATTTTTTGAACGCCGTCGAGCCCTTCGAGTAAAGGCATCATGATGACCGTTTGAGGGCGCTGCCCTTCTTCTTTCTGAAGCTCGCGTCCCATCAACAAGTTAAAACGCTGGTCGGTACCCCCCATTTCAACATCGGCCTTGAGTTCGACAGAATCCCAGCCTTGCACAAGAGGATACAAAAACTCATGAATCGCGATAGACTGATTGGCCTGATAGCGCTTCTTGAAATCATCTCGCTCTAACATGCGAGCCACAGTTTGGCGCGCTGCTAGTTTAATCATGCCATCCGCGCCGAGATTATTCATCCACTCTGAATTAAAGCGAATTTCTGTTTTCGTCGGATCGAGAATTTTAAAAACTTGCTCTTTGTAAGTTTCCGCGTTTGCCAGAACATCCTCTCGCGTTAACGGTTTACGCGTAACGTTTTTGCCCGTCGGATCACCAATCATCCCGGTGAAGTCACCAATGAGGAAAACCACCTTATGGCCATAATCCTGAAATACACGCAGCTTATTAATTAAGACCGTGTGGCCTAAATGAAGATCCGGTGCGGTCGGATCAAAGCCTGCCTTGATAATCAGAGGTTTACCCTGCTCTAGCTTGTCAGCAAGTTCACTCTCGATAAGGACTTCATCGGCACCGCGGGTAATTTCTGCTATTGCTTCGGCCACCTGAGGGGTCATTGAGCCAATCTCCTACGTCGTGAATAAAGTGTAAAAGTGTTAGTTTACGCCATTTATAGCCCTGTTTTAACCTCTTTAATACTGGTATTCTTGAATTTTTCATATTATCCTCAAGAAAATCGCCTTGAGCGAAGTTTAAACAAATAACGAAGTGCGCAACCAAATGAATGTCCAAGCAGTACATAAAATCAAACAGTTTATCGTTGATTTACCTCGCTCCCATAGAGTGCTAATCAGCTCTGTGAGTGCGCTGTTATTCTTGTTGCTGTTCGTGCCAACCGAACAAGCAACCGCCTCTAAAAATAGCACAAAGCCAGAGCAGCTTTTGCCGGGTCAACGCTATCAGCTTGATCTCGTTTTTGAGCCCGAGCAACAAGTCGATAATCAACAGCCTGAACTTTTCTGGCAAACCTACGTGGTTAAAAGTGGCGATAGTTTAGCTAAGATATTTGATACGCTGGGCTTTTCCGCACAGCAACTTTATCGGGTAACGCATTCGGGTAGCGAGGCGAAAAAATTACGCAATATGCATCCCGGCGATGAGCTCCGCATTGCAACCGATAGCAACGACGAGCTCGTGCAACTGGTTCATCATATTAGCGGTTTGCAAACCTTAATTATCACACGACAGAACGAAGACTTTGTATCTGAAATCGAAACGCGCGAAGTAGAGACGCGTACGGAGTTTGCTCATGCTGTCATCGATAGCAGCTTTTGGAGCGCTGCGATGAACGCGGGAATGACCGATAACCAGATCATGAGCGTCGCAAATATTTTTGGTTGGGATATCGACTTTGCACTCGATCTCCGTAAAGGAGATGAGTTCAGCGTATTATTCGAGCGCGAATTCGTCGACGGTGAGTTTGTTGGTTATGGCAAAATTCTAGCGGCCGAGTTTGTTAATCAGGGCGAAGTTTTTCAAGCTGTATTGAACGCGGAAAATGGTCGTTATTACACACCGGAAGGTCGTGCGATGCGCAAAACTTTCTTGCGTTCACCGGTCAACTTCACATACGTGAGCTCAAACTTTAATCCGCGTCGACTGCATCCCGTCACGGGTCGAGTACGTCCTCATAATGGAACCGACTATGTAGCGGCGGTTGGGACGCCGGTCATGTCCGCCGGTGACGGTCGCGTAATAAAGGCAAGCTATAACTCACTCAATGGTAACTATGTGTTTATTCAGCATGGTGAGCGTTACGTTACTAAGTATCTTCACTTGAGTCGTAAACATGTCAAAACGGGCGACCGCGTTTCACAGGGGCAGATTATAGGTCGAGTGGGTTCTACAGGTCGTGTGACGGGTGCTCATTTACATTATGAATTCTTAGTTAATGGCGTACACCGTAATCCACGTACCGTGGAGTTGCCAAAAGCTAAATCGCTTTCAGAGTCGGAGCTGCCAGCATTTAGAGCACACGCCCAACAACTCGTTGCGGTACTCAACGACAACAAGCGAATCTATCTGGCAATGCGCTGATGAGCTTGTATATTGGTTTGATGTCCGGCACCAGCATGGACGCTGTTGATGCAGTGCTATGTGACATCAAACCCGATAGAGTTCAATTTATTGATGCACACGCAGTTTCCATTCCAAACGAGCTAAAGCAACGGCTCGAAAACGCCTGTCGTCCTGATCTATCCGTTACCGATTATCAATACCTTGCTCGCGAATACGCAGCGTTATGTGCTGACGCTACGTTGCAACTGATCGAGAAGGCTAAAGTCGAAAAGCAAGCAATTTCAGCCGTTGCCAGCCATGGTCAAACGCTTTGGCATGCTCCTCCAAAGCACAGCGGACAGATCGGCTATAGCATTCAGCTCAATGATGCCGATTGGTTATCAGTTCAAGTAGGCCTACCGGTTATTTTTGATTTTCGTGCCCGTGATCTCGCACTTGGTGGTCAAGGTGCACCGTTAGTACCGGCTTTTCATCAGTTTATTTTTACAAACACTCATCGAGCCCCTATTGCAATACTGAACCTTGGTGGTATTGCTAATATCAGCTATTTAGATACTCAAAAGGGCATCGCGCTTGGTTTTGATACAGGCCCAGCCAACACCCTGCTCGATCAGTGGATCGAACGTCACCAAGGGAAACGGTTTGATCAGCAAGGTCGATGGGCGCAACAAGGCACATTACAGGTCAAGCTGTTAGAAGCTCTACTCAATGATCCATTCTTTCAAAACTCTCCACCTAAGAGCAGTGGTCGGGAGCATTTCAATTTAGCTTGGTTGGAGCGCTTTATAGATGAGCCATATCGCCCACAAGATGTGCAACGCACGTTACTAGAATTAACCGCTAAAAGTGCTGTGGATAGCTTTCAATGGTTACCCGAGAGTCCTACTCAGCTCATTGTATGCGGTGGCGGTGCGTTTAATTCGTTTTTACTGGAGCGCATCGCTCAGTGCCTACCCGACAAGGTGACATTGGCAGACAGTGCCCAATACGGTGTCGCGCCTCAACACGTTGAGGCAATGGCATTTGCTTGGCTAGGATGGTGTTTTGACAATAACAAACCAGCCAACCTGCCCGCAGTGACGGGGGCCAGTCGGCTGGCTACTTTAGGTAAACGCGTTAACGCATAGTATTACTCAGCGCCGAGCTCTTTAAACGCATCACGCGTTAAATTTTCATTCTCGGTTTCGCCCACCACAATACTATCCTCAATACGCACGCCGCCGTATGGACGAAGTTCATCCACGCGTTGCCAATTGATATCTGAGCTACCTTCGAACTCCTCAAGCAACTGGTCAACAACGTATAAGCCTGGCTCAATCGTGAACACTTGCCCTACTTCCACATCGCGTAACAAGCGTAAGAATGGGTGGCGTTCATTACGTGGGTAACTATCACCTTTATCATTCTTTAAGAAGCCCCCTACATCGTGTACTTGTAGTCCAATGAAGTGACCTAAACCATGCGGCATAAAGGCACTGGTGATACCTTTTTCATACGCTGACGCCGCGTCAATCGTGATAAAGTCGAACTGCTCTAAGATAGCCGCAATTTTATGGTGCATCGACACGTGCAAGTCGTAATAGCTCACCCCCGGCTTGATTTCAGTCAGGAGCTCTTGTTGTGCAGCATCGACGGCGCTAATCAAATCGGCGTAAAAACCTTCTTCTTTCGCGTAAGTGCGTGTGATATCAGCGCAATAGCCCTTATATAATGAACCCGCGTCAATCAGAAACGACCGGCTCACAGCAGGTGCTTCAGTGTCGTACACATCATAGTGCAGAATCGCGGGGTGTTCATTTAACGCGACGATACTATTGTAAGGAACCTGAGACTCGCGGAAGTTCATCGCCGCTAAGTAGTCCGCATGAATTTCGAGCTCACTTTTGCCTGCATAGAAGGCTTCTTTAGCTGCGACATGCGCTTTTGCTGCAAGCTTATTGGCTTCGCGTAAGTTATTTACTTCCCATTCAGTTTTAACCGCTCGATGAAAGTGCAAATGGTCAATCAAGCCCTGTGGGTTACGCGCTTTCACGTTCCAGCTACAGACCGGTTCGGCAAAGTCTTCGCCGATAAATGCTGAGTTTTCAAGCTCACTCCCCAGATCGGCAACCATCGCATCTAAACTATCGATGATTTTTAAATCAACGTGTTGCTGCCAATCTTCTTCTGGGATTTTCGCTTGCGAGTGCCAAAAGTCGCGTGCTTGAAACAAATAAACAATTGGCTTACCGGCACCCTTTTTGTAGAACACAGCACTTTTGGGGCTTTCAAGTACAGGTACCCAATATTTAAACAGAGGGTTTACTTTATATGGTGCGGGGTTGTCATCTAAAAACGCAACGCGCGGTTGACCTGCGTAGACCAACACAGACTCAAACTGATTGTCCTCTAGCGCCTTGTCAAAACGCTGCGTAACCGTTTCTAAATGCTTTGCGTATAAACTCATAATACTCCCTCAAATCGGAATGGATAGGAGTATTCTACCTAAACGCTGAAATGAATTCAGCCTATTGGCTAAATTGAGAAGCTGGAACCGCATCCACAGGTCGTTGTCGCATTTGGATTGTTCACAAAAAAACGCGAACCTTGTAGACCTTCTTCGTAATCGACAACGCCACCCACTAAGTATTGTAAACTCATAGGGTCAACAACGAGCGTAACGCCATCCTTATCGATCTGCATATCACCCGCGTTTATCTGCTCTTCGAAGGTAAAGCCATATTGAAATCCCGAGCAACCGCCCCCCGTGACATACACACGAAGCTTTAGGTTTGGATTCTCTTCTTCGGAAATTAACTTTTTAACTTGGGCCGCCGCATGTTCTGAGAACTCGATCGGCATTGCTTGCTCTACTGCCATAACATCACCTTGGTGAGCGTATTCAATACGCAATTTTCGCTTATATCGGGCGTTAAGGTCAAGATTGCTGGTTACTTTCTAACTCAAGCGAGCGATTCTTACGTATACTTTGTGTCCAGTAAAACCGACGTTCCAATTGTCCTTGTCCACCCTCAGTGAGCGTCACCCTAACATCGACGTGCTCAGGAAGTACGCCTTCCGGTAAAATAAAGTCACCTTCGAGCAAACTAAAATAGCGCATTGAAAATGCGTGAGGTCGTGGCTCAATATTCGCTAGCTCAAGTAAGTTATAGCGTTTCACCGTTTTTTCACCGGTTCGTGCCTGCAATTCGATGGTGATATTACCTTCGACAAATTGTCGCCGCTGCTCAATCTGTAAGAGAGCGAGAGAGAAATGGAAGTGTCGCTTATTGGCATTTGGTGTTAACGCAAATGACTCAATCACCACCCCACCTTGCTCGAGCTCAGGCGCCATAATCTTCTGATAAAAAGCGACATCTCGTCGTAGCGCATAGTTGTCATTTTGCAGCTCTGTCAGCTCTGCCTGCAGCTCTTCATTTGCTGAGCGCTCAATATCAAGTTCAACACTCAACACATTGGTTTGATATTCTAAACCTTCAATTTGTTGGTAAAGTTGATCAAGACGTTCACTTTGTTGCGCTACGGTTTTTTCGTCAACATCAGCCAGCCGCCCACCTAACCAGTAAGAAAAGTAAATACTTACACACAGCAGTGACATGATGCCGAGATAGAAAGCCAGCGGACCTATACGCTGTTTGAGTTTTTTAGGCAGATTTGTAAACTTCATCATTTGTTAACGTCTGTTTATTCTCGGTATTCATGGTATGTTAGTGCGTATTAATGACCCACTCACCTGCAAGCTGCGTGTAGGACAAAAAACATGCAATTTTCCCGGCAAGCGATAATTAAACGAGCGCGTAAACAACTCGCCGCCCCGACAACAACGGTTGCTATCTGTTTATTAGGACTACTCGGTGGCATTGTCGCGGCTCTTTTTATTGTCGTTTTCCGGTTTGCTATTGACCAAAGTGCCTATCTTGTCGGTAATGTGACTCACTGGCAACAGCCTTTACCGACTTTTTCTCGGTTTGCTCTACCTGTTGGTGCCGCGCTGGCTTTGTTCGTTTTATTTAAGCTGTCCAGAGCTAAGCGCGTTCGTCTCGGTATCCCTTACGTAATCCATCGTATGAAACAGCAATATGGCATGCTTCCCTGGCGTAGTACGGTGAATCAATTTTTTGGTGGTATTATTGCATTGGCGGCAGGGTTTAGTGTCGGAAGAGAGGGACCGGCTGTGCATTTAGGCGCGGCAGCCAGCACTTGGTTAGGTTATCACATTGATACACCCAAAAACGCAGTACGTACACTTGCTGCATGCGGAATCGCAGCGGCAATAGCAGCATCTTTTAATACACCACTGGCGGCAATGGTGTTGGTGATGGAGGTCGTACTGCGTGAATATAAAGTCCATATCTTTATTCCCGTCATGCTAGCAGCCGTTGCAGGGTCTATTATCACTGACCAAATTTTTGGTCCCGCCACCGAGTTAACGTTGTTGAAGGGGCAAGAATTGCCAGAGTCTCAGTTTGGCTTTGTCATACTGCTTGGTATATCGGTTGGTATTATTGGCGTGCTATTTAAAAAGCTCATGCTAGACGTCATGAACACGGTAAAAGACACCGCAATGCTTACGCGGTTGCTATTCGCAGGACTCATTACCGCTTTTCTCGCTGTCATAATCCCAACCAGTCTTGGCCCGGGTCTATCGACGATTCAACAAGTCGTTCAGTTCCAAGATCAACAAGCCGTACTCTTAACATTACTACTTGCTAAGCTCGTCGCGAGCGCTATTGCCTTGGGCATGGGAACACCCGGTGGCTTAATCGGCGCCGCCTTTGGCGTGGGTGCAGCGGTCGCCGCGTTATTCGTCAATATCCTCGTGCAATATCAGTTAATTGGCGCGGAGCACTTAGACTCCTATATATTATTAGGCATGGCTGGAATACTGGCTGCGTGTATTCACGCGCCTATGGCCGCTCTACTCGCCATTGTAGAGCTCTCAGGCAGTGTCGAAATCATTGTACCCGCAATGCTGGTTATCGTTCCTGCCTATTTGATTTCGTCCCAACTGTTTAGGTCAAAGTCTGTCTTTATCGCACAGCTAGAATTACAAGACCTGCCCTATCAAATTCCTCCTGTCGCCGTCGCGTTGCAAAAAACAGGAGTTGAACATGTCATGGAGACACAATTTAAATTGTTGCTGGAGCCGACCCAAAACGAGCTCTTAGATGTATTAGAAAAAGCGAGTAACCAAACCGTTATTGTCATGAATGTCGACGACAACAACCTTCCGCAGTATCGAATTGTTACTTACGATATAGGCGCTGGCGACAGTCCTTCACTTAATTATATGCCCATTAAGGGCCTCAAGGTCACTTCGACCTTGTCTGAAGTGTGGGATGAACTGAGTGGTCAGCGTCGAGGCGCTGTCTACATTTTTGATCAAGACAATGGCGAACCCTGCGGTATTGTGACCTGGGAAATCGTACGTCGCGCACTACAACGAGAACTTGCCTAAGAGGAGCTGTACCCACGATGTCCACTTTGCTTTGGATTAAAGCCTTGCATGTCATATTTATGGTGGCATGGTTTGCCGGGATATTCTATCTACCCCGTTTGTTTGTCTATCACGCCATGTCCAATCAACCAGCCGTTGATGAACAATTTAAAATAATGGAACGAAAATTACTCTATTTTGTAACGCCGTTTGCCGTTCTAACTTTAATTTTTGGTGTAACTTTAATGGCTATGTACGGTAGTGCTTGGATTGCAGCTTCTGGCTGGCTGCACGTAAAGCTGGTTCTGGTCGCTTTACTGTATGGGTATCACGGCTACTGCTTTAAATTACTAAGTGACTTTAAAAACAACCGTAATAAGCGCAGCCATCGTTTTTATCGCGTTTTTAACGAATTCCCCGTGTTATTGTTATTTGCCATTGTCATTTTAGCGATAGTGAAGCCGTTCTGATTTTTTTGCAGACAATATCTGATATACTGAGCGTCCAGTGACATCCGCTGGCAAAGGGCTTTATACGTTATGAATTTCACCGGCTCCAACATCCTCTCGGTCAACCAATTTGATCGCGACAGTGTCAAATACATTTTTTCCGTTGCGGATAAAATGCAACCCTACGCGCGACGTCAAAAGCGCACAAAAGTGCTCGAAGGCGCCATTCTCGGGAACTTGTTTTTTGAGCCCTCCACCCGCACACGGGTCAGCTTTGGCACTGCTTTCAACCTACTCGGTGGTGAGGTGCGCGAAACAACCGGTATGGAAAGTTCTGCGATTGCTAAAGGTGAATCACTTTATGACACGGCTCGTGTGTTGAGTAGCTATAGCGATGTTATCGCAATGCGACACCCGAAATCGGGTTCAGTCGCTGAGTTTTCTGAAGGTAGCCGCGTTCCAGTGATAAATGGAGGCGATGGTGCCAATGAGCACCCAACACAAGCCTTACTCGATTTGTATACCATTGAAAAAGAGCTTGCCTACCACTGCCAGACTATTGATAACATGCATATTTGCATGATCGGCGACCTCAAGTATGGACGCACTGTACACTCGTTGTCGAAGTTGCTGACCATGTATAAAAATGTTCGCTTTACTTTAATTTCGCCGCGCGAACTATCAATGCCGAGCTCAGTGCTCGATGCACTCGATAACGCGGGTCATGCCTTCCATATTACAGAAACGATGGAGGGTATCGTCGATGCGGACATCGTCTACCAAACGCGTATCCAGCAAGAACGTTTTGCATCTCCTCAAGATGCTGACCAATACCGCGGACGTTTTCGGTTAAACCAAGATATCTACACCAAGCATTACAAACCTAATACCGTCATCATGCACCCGTTACCGCGTGATTCGCGCTCAGAAGCAAACGAATTAGATAACGATCTGAACCAAAATCCGAATTTAGCGATATTCAGACAAGCCGATAATGGCGTCTTAATTCGGATGGCACTGTTCGCGCTCACCTTGGGTGTTGTCGATCAGGTCGACCAATATGAGTGCCCGGTAAACTGGTACAGCGATAAGCGTTAAATCTGTCAAACAAGTTTAAGGAACTGTTCATGAGTCGTTCAGAACAATTATTTACGCAAGCACAAATTAGTATTCCAGGCGGCGTAAATTCGCCGGTACGTGCATTTAACGGTGTGGGCGGCAGCCCTATTTTTATTGAGCGCGCCGATGGTGCATACATGTTTGATGCCGATGGTCAGCGCTACATTGATTACGTGGGTTCTTGGGGTCCGATGATCCTAGGTCATAATAATCAAGTCGTTTTAGACGCCACCATCACAGCAGCGCAGCGGGGTTTAAGCTTTGGTACACCGACCGAAGTCGAAATCACCATGGCAGAGAAGATCCGTGAGTTGGTACCGTCTATTGAAAAAGTACGCATGGTGAACTCTGGCACCGAGGCGACCATGACAGCGATTCGTTTAGCGCGTGGCTATACCGGTCGCGATAAGATCCTTAAGTTTGAGGGTAACTATCACGGTCACGCCGACGCACTCTTGGTTAAGGCTGGCTCCGGTGCTCTGACCCTTGGCGTACCCAATTCACCGGGTATCCCAGAAGATTTTGCAAAGCACACGCTGACAGTTGAGTACAACAATATTGACTCTGTTAAAGATATTTTTGCTCAGTATGGCGACCAAATCGCCTGTATTATTGTTGAACCCGTTGCTGGCAATATGAACTGTATCCCTCCCGTACCTGGCTTCCTAGAAGGCTTACGCACGATTTGTGACGACTACAGTTCAGTACTTATTTTTGATGAAGTCATGAGTGGCTTCCGTGCGGCCCCAGGTGGCGCACAAGAGCGTTACAACGTAACTCCCGATCTAACCACCTTGGGTAAAGTCATTGGTGGCGGTATGCCTGTGGGTGCCTTCGGAGGTAAAAAGGAAGTCATGGACCATATCGCGCCAACGGGTCCGGTCTACCAAGCAGGTACCTTATCCGGCAACCCAGTAGCCATGTCGGCAGGACTTGCCGCACTGTCACAATTAAGTCAGGAAGGACTTTACGAGCAGTTATACGCGCGTGTCGATCAATTACTCGACGGCATGCAACAACTCGCGGACGAGGCGGGTATCCCGTTTACCACTAATCGCGCCGGTTCGATGTTTGGTTTCTTCTTCACTAAAGAGAAACAAGTGACTTCATATAAACAAGCTACCGAGTGCAATATGGAGCACTTTAAAGCGTTTTATCACAGCATGCTCAAGCAAGGTGTCTATTTAGCACCTTCTGCCTTCGAAGGTGGATTTATGTCTGCTGCTCACTCCGAACAAGACATTGAAGACACTTTGGCGGCTGCTAAGATCGCGTTTAGCGAACTCTCAGCTTAACCACCAAATAGACGCTCAAGCCAACTTTTCTCTTCCACTTGGGCGTCACAATTCATATTTTCAGCAAGCGGTTTAGGTATAGCAGGTAAAACAATCGCTTGCTGACAATTATCCGGAATCCTCGTGCCTTGTTTTTGGTGAAAGCTCTGGAACGTCAATCCTTCGACAGGAACGAGCGATAGCGGCTCTGGCTTAACTTGCTGATAAAAGCGTGACACCATTGGTAAGGCGCCCGAACTGCCGCTTAACCAAGTGGTTTTGTTATCATCTGTACCGAGCCAAGCAGTCACCACATAGCGTCCATCGATAGACACAAACCAGCTGTCTTTGTAGTCATTTGTAGTCCCTGTTTTGCCAGCCATCGGTGTCCCCGGAAACGCCTCGCCTAACGCATGTGCCGTCCCTTTACTGACTACCCCTGCCATCGCATAGCGAGTTAAGTACGCGACTTTAGAACTTAATACACGCTTTTTAACCTCTTTTGCATTCTCGTACACCGGTAGCCCGTCGTGCGTAGTAATCGCATTGATCGCTTTCAATGGTTGAAATACACCATCATTTGCAATGCTAGAAAATACCCGAGAAACCGCTAGGGGTGACATTTCGACAGCCCCCAGTGTAAGGGATGGATAGTCACGAATCGGTGTTACTACACCCATTTTTCTTAATTGGGTAATCAGCCTCTCAACACCTACTTGCAAACCAATACGAACTGCTGGCAGATTGCGCGAATAAACGAGCGCGTCATAAATTGTCATGTCTCCCCAAAACTCGTCATCGTAGTTTTGGGGCTTCCACGGCTTACCACGCTCATCCGTTAACGTAACAGCCTCATCAACAACGTGACTATTTAGACCCATTGTCTCGGACTCGCTCATTGCTGTGGCATAAATAATGGGTTTAATGAGTGAGCCTATCGGTCTCAATGCCTTAATCGCACGGTTAAAGCCAACTTGATTCGCATTGCGACCACCGACCAAGGCGACAATATTTCCATGTTGGTAATCACTGACGACGAAAGCACCTTCTAAGTCTTTAATCTCCCGACCAGGAATACCATCAGCCATGACGCGTTCAGCCCGATGCTGTGCTTCGATATCCAGCGCTGTGAAGATTTTGAGACCATTTTCTTGCCAATTGGGTGGTAGCTTGATGCGACTAAGCTCATCTTTTACACGCTCAAGATAGTGAGGAAAGCTATCCTCTACTAGCCGACGCGAAGCACGTACTTTGATGTCAGTCTCGATCGCTGCGATAAAATCGGTTTTACTCAATAAATCGTTTTCATACATTAGCCTTAACACGAGATCTCGGCGCTGACGTACGCGTTCAGGATAACGTCTCGGATCATAGTAAGACGGCCCTTTAACCATCGCAATCAGCATTGCCACCTGATCAGCGGTTAGTTCCTGCACCTGACGCCCAAAGTAATACTGACTTGCAAGCCCTACCCCATGAATCGCATGGCGTCCGTCTTGACCAAAATAAACTTCATTAAAGTAAGTTTCGAGGATCGTGTTTTTGTCGAACCGATAATCGATGACTAAAGACATCATCGCTTCGTGGAACTTACGCCACAATGTTTGTTCGCGTGTCAGATAGAGGTTCTTAACAAGCTGTTGAGTCAGCGTGCTACCACCTTGCACGGTTCGACCCGCGCGGATATTTGCAGCGAGTGCACGCAGCACTGAGAGAGGTGAAACGCCAGAGTGATGGTAGAAATTTTTGTCTTCAACCAATAATAGTGTCTCAGTCATCAAGCTCGGGATCATCTCTAATCCCACTAACAAGCGATCTTCATTGCTCAGCGAGTTAATGCGACCAATGAGCTGAGGCTCCAGTTGAATGTTCTGTAGCTGACGTCCGTCTGGCCAACTCACAATGGTTGCAATTTTTCCACGATGAAAGTTTAGCTCAACGCGTTGCGACATCTTGGGCCCGTCAGCAAAGTCAAACGGCCTTCGATGCACCATGAGTCTATCGCCAGCAACCGAAAAGTATCCTGTTGCTTCGGTTGAACTACTGCGCTGATAACTTAAACGCTCAAGTACATCTATCACTTGCGCCTGACTTATCGAGTCACCCACACGAAGTGTTTTTTCCGCCGCATAGACCAGTGCAGGCGCCTGATAGCGTTGATTGGCAAAAACTCGCGTGAGGGTGGCGTCCAAATAGATTAGATAGAAAGCCGAAATGACGACCACAATCAGGCCGAGTTTTAGGCCTGTTTTAATAATGTAGTTTAACCAGGGTTTACTTGTCATTCAGTTGTCGCTTCGTTTTTACTGTAGCAATTGCGTGTGTCGGATCATCGGGCCATGGATGCTTGGGATACCGTCCGCGCATCTCCTTTTTAACTTCCTGATAGCCTGAGCGCCAAAAAGAAGCCAAATCATGCGTTCGTTGCAATAACCGACCTGCCGGTGAGAGCAAATCTATTGCAATGGCGACTTGTCCGTTTAGCACGGTAGGTGATGCGACTTCACCAAAAGCTTCTTGCAACTTTATTGCAACCTTTGGTGAGCGTTCAGACTCTGTGCTACTCGGATAATCAATGATGACGCGTCGACCACTGGGCGCCAACCAATGCGTCGGGCACCACTTATTCAACAGTTGCTGCCCCTCGTAAGTCAGCGTATTGAGTAACGCCTCATTCGGTTGCCATCCCTTCAACTGTCTTAAGCCCGTCATACCATGCCAATAAGGCAATGCCCAATCGGCTAAGTGCTCAAGTAAGTCCGTTTCATACGGGGCGATATTAAACAGTTCAGGTCGTGCGCGATATAGAAATTGTAGCCTGGCTAATAACCCTGCGGTACCGCTGTTCCAGCCGATAGCGTTAAGGCCCTCAGCCCGCAACCAATGAGTCAAAGCATCATTAAGTGCGTCTCTTGTTAATGCGGCGGGCTCCCGATGCCTATCCAAGACAAGTGCGCCACACATCTGCTCACTGGTTTTTATGAGCCGCTCGCCGTCTTTAGTCCAATTGTAAACCTCTCGTTCGACCAAACCTACTGCGGGATGACTAAGCAGCCTGTATTTGTCGATCGATAAATATCCGATCAGCCGGTTATGACGTTGCTTTTCGCTCAAGCTCAGCTGCGTAACGATAAAGTAGGATGAGTTGTTTCGGTTACCAAATGAGTTCTGCAAATCGTAAATACGCGCCCCACTTGCAAGTTGTGCCTCATCAGTCCTATCCTGATAAGCAATGCGGTCAGTAAAGCCAAATAATACCGCTTCTTCGATATCTTCAAACTGTGTAGCGCCTTGCCGTTCGATTGAAAATACCTGACACCAATACGCAAACCGTTTCCACCATATCGAACCGCGTGTTGCGTTACGAAAATGTTGCTGAGCGGAAATCACGCTATCACTATTTGTGAAGCGTTTATCAGGCTGCTCATAAGTCGCCAGCCACTGAGCAAGTGCGCGTTGCTTTCCTTCAGGAAGTTTACCCCGGGCGTGTAATGCTATACACGACAGTCTAATATCGGTTCCAAAGCCAGCGACTTCTTGCCCCGCAAGCGTTAGTCGTTGCTCTTTTAACAACCCCATATCAGTCAGCGTGTCTTTAGCGGCTTCGACTAACGCGCTATCCGGTGGAGTAAACCAGTTAAGCTCCTCTACTTCTGTTCCCCACGCTTTGACTTGAACGATCAAATCCGTTAGCTCTTGAGTGGCTACATCGGGTGGGCTATAAGCGGCTAAGCGCTGTTGAGTATCTTCACTCCATAATCGGTAGGCTCTACCAGGCTGCTGTCTCGCTGCACGACCTGCCCTTTGCTCACTATTGGATTTAGCGATCATTGCCGTTGTGAGACGACTATCTCGATATTGAGGCAGATATATGGATTGTCGTTCTCGCCCCGTATCAACTACCGTATCAATACCTTCAATGGTGAGTGAGGTCTCAGCGATATTAGTAGCCAAAACCACCCGTTTACTAGCGCCCGCACGAATCACCTGCTGTTGCACATCGGCGGTTAGGCTACCATGCAAAATAGACACATCCTCACCTATTAACGTCTCCTGTAGACGTTGCTCAACATACTTGATCTCGCGCATCCCAGGCAAGAATACTAACACTCCTTTACGTGCGTGTTGAAAAGCTTCCACAATAACCGGTACGCTCTCTTCTAACCATCGTTCCAGGCGAGAGGGGGGTCGATAATGAACATCAAGATCAAACCGTTTCACGTCTACTGAGAGCAACTCAAAGCGCTGTTCTGTCGCGTTCGTGAGCCAGGTCGTTAACGCTTCCCCCGGTAAGGTAGCCGACATGATTATCAAATTTAGCTCGGGCCGTAGCGGCAATAAGTCCAGCACCAAGCCAAGGCTCAAGTCGCTGTGTATGTTACGTTCGTGAAATTCGTCAAAAATGACAGTGGTAATCTCATGTAACTCGGGATCTTGTTGCAACCAGCGAGTGAATATACCCTCTGTAATAACCATTAGCCGTGTATCTTGGCTGCGCTTTGAATCGCCGCGAATACTGTAGCCGATGGTTTTACCGACAGGTTCATTGAGTTGTTCCGCTAGAAAATTCGCTATTGATAAGGCAGCGACTCGCCGCGGTTGTAATAAAACAATGAGCCCTTCATTGTCACCGTGAAGAGCACTTGAAGCCAGTAAATGTAAGGGTAGAGCGGTCGATTTACCTGCCCCGGGAGGGGCTTCTATAACAACTCGAGCGCCTGGGCAGCGCTCGAGTAAAGATAGTTTAATCGCATCAATCGGTAGGTTTAACACGTCAGCCTACTCGTCATACATTAATCAGCCAATAAGGTTGCAGCGATTGTGCGTGCGCCCATCGCTGTCGCGCCCGCAGCCCACATCGGCGTTGATGACTTCTGATATGCACCGGCCAAATCAAAGTGCAACCAACCTTGTCCATCATTCGGTGCAAAACGCAGTAAAAAGCCAGCCGCGTTGCTTGCACCACCAGCACCGCCACCTTTCTGTGGACGACTATTCGCACAGTCGGCAAAAGGCGAAGGCGTATTTTCCATATGCCATGTTGCCAACGGCAAGCGCCATAAAAGCTCGTTCTCTTGTGCAGCGCAGTTCAGCGCAAGCGCCGCTGCCTGTTCATCAATACTGAACACCGCATTAAACTCATTGCCCACAGCCATTTGCGCGGCACCGGTCAGCGTCGCAGCATCGATCACCTGCTTAGCCCCCGCTTCACCTGCAGCCATTAAGCCATCGGCTAGCACGAGTCGCCCTTCAGCATCGGTATTGACCACTTCCACGCGAAGCCCATTTTTATAAGTAATGATATCGCCCAGCTTGTAGGCTTTGCCACTGATCATGTTCTCTGCGCAGCACAAGAATAGCTTCACGCGTTTATTCAGGCCTCGACGAATGGCCGTTGAAAGTGCACCGGCGAGCGTCGCGGCGCCACCCATATCGCACTTCATGCTCAACATACCTTCACTTGGCTTGATACTATAACCGCCCGAGTCATACGTAATACCTTTACCCACGAGCGCGTAATCAACAGGCGCGTTTTCATCGCCCGTCGGGTTGTAATCGATGACAGCCAGCACAGGCGCATGTTGGCTCGCGCGACCGACAGTATAAATACCCATCCAACCTTCGTTTTTGAGTTCATCGCCGACAATAAAACGTGCACTGACATTCTCTGGCGCAATACTCTTTAAATGCTCACTGACGCGCTCAGCTAAGCTTAACGGATAGATTTCTTCGGCCGACAAGTTCACCAGTTCGCGAGTAAATTGATTAGCCGCTCGCATGTCATCAAGCTGTGAGGCGACTCCTTCATCGGTTTCGTTCCATGCCACTGTATTGTCTGACATGGTTGAATTAAAACCTTGATAGAATGCCCACTGACTTTCCATATCCCAACCCGCGCCAGCGAGTTGAACTGAAGCATAACCCTGTCCATCAAGATGACGGCCTGCTTTTTGGATTTTCCGTAAGTTTTCAACACTGTCCGATCCAACATGAACGTTAACGCCTTGGTCGGAGTGACTCACTAAAGCCGACTGCTTTAAGAACGCCGCAGGTTTATCTAAAGTTAGAAAAACATTTACTGAACTAGACATCAGAATCATCTCCCATTAATTTGTCGATGCGTTTACTTTAGGGTTATAAGGACAGTCATGCAATTTAACAAGCCACTCGAAGTGGGTATCTTACACCAACGATATAAACGATTTTTAGCGGATATCGAGTTTGCTGCACAACCCCAAAGTATCGAAACAGTTCATTGCCCTAACACCGGCGCCATGACAGGCTGCGCGGAACCAGGCTACAAAGTATGGTGTAGTGTATCAGATAATCCCAAGCGCAAATATGCAAAGACTTGGGAGTTAGCACAAAACTTTGCCAGTGATTGGATTGTTATCAATACCCAGCGGGCAAACCAAGTTGCCGGTGAGGCATTACAGCAGGGGCTTATCACCGAGCTCGCTGAGTTCAACGAGTGGCTTGCTGAACAACGCTACGGCGAGCAAAACAGTCGTATTGATTGGCTCGGTGAAAGTAATACGGGCGCAAAGTGTTACGTAGAGGTCAAAAGCGTCACCCTGGTTGAGCAACAATGCGGCTACTTCCCCGACACCGTGAGCGCTCGAGCAATAAAGCACGTGCAAGAGCTCGAACACATGCGTGAGCAAGGTCACCGAGCGGTAATGCTATACGTCTGCATGCACTCTGGCGCAGACCACGTAAAACCTGCCGCCCACATCGATCCAAAATATGCAAACGCCTGTATTAATGCAGCGCAAAAAGGCGTCGAGTTTTATGCATTAAGCACCGATATAAATGAGCAAGGTATACGAGCTACCGGTGTGTTACCTGTCATGCTGAGTCACGAATAATACAGGCTGTATGAGTGTTCAAAAAGTACGAAAAGACGTTGCCTTAGGATGGCCTTTCTGCTATATGTAGCGTCCTTTTTTTCAGCTTGTTTAATTTAAGAGCAGCGAATTAACTGTAGGAGAACCATGATGCCAGAGGGCAAGAAGAAAACGCATGGCATCCTGGCGCTTGCCGGGCTAGAGCCGTATCAAGAGAAGCCGGGCGAAGAATACATGAATGATGAGCAATTAGCTCACTTTCGCAAAATTCTAGAAGAGTGGCGCCGCCAATTACGCCAGGAAGTGGACCGTACGGTTCACCACATGAAAGATGAAGCTGCAAACTTCCCTGATCCGGTCGATAGAGCCGCTCAAGAGGAAGAGTTCAGTATTGAGTTGCGCACGCGTGATCGCGAACGCAAACTTATCAAAAAGATCGAGAAAACTCTGCAAAAAATCGAGGAAGATGACTTCGGTTTCTGCGATTCATGTGGCATCGAAATTGGCATCCGCCGGTTAGAGGCACGCCCAACAGCCGATCTTTGTGTCGACTGCAAAACGCTTGCAGAGATTAAAGAAAAACAGATGACCGGTGCTTAAACCGATTCAACCTCAGTCTTCTGATAGCTACCGGGGTCGGTTTGCACCGACCCCGTCGGGTCCTTTGCACTTTGGCTCACTTGTTGCCGCATTGGGCAGCTTCTTGGATGCACGCGCGCACCACGGTCAATGGCTCGTGCGCATCGAAGATGTTGATAAAACCCGTGCCGTCCCCGATGCCGACACGCAGATACTCAAACAACTGGAAGCCCACAATTTACATTGGGACGAAACAGTTATTTACCAAAGCCAGCGCGACGACGTCTATGCGCGCGTGCTCGCTGATATCAGCGCGCAAACTTATCAATGTGATTGTAGCCGAAAACAAATACGTGCCCAGGGCGAGTATTACACTGGTTACTGCAGAACACGCCAACCACGCCCGACTCCTTATGCTATCCGCTTCAAAAACGACAACGCGAAAACTCACTTATTTGACCGTCGTCACCAGTACGTCGAGGCAGAGGTCCAGTTTGCCCAAGAAGATTTTATTCTACGCCGCCGTGATGGTTTGTTTGCCTACCAATTAGCTGTCGTGGTCGATGATCTAGCACAAGGCATCACCGATATTGTGCGCGGTTCGGACTTGTTAATTCCTAGCTTCTGGCAAGCAACACTGTGGCAAACATTAGGCGGAAGAACCCCTCGCTGGTTGCACCTGCCCTTAGTTACTGACCCTAACGGACGCAAACTGAGCAAGCAAAATCACGCGCCAGCGATTGATGCAACGCATCCAATAGCGAACCTCATCGCAGCCGCCAAGGTGTTATCACTCTCCCTAGGGGATGCCAACGATTATGATAGTGTCGATGCAGTGTTGACTGCAGCGATTCTACAATGGCAATCACAGTGGCAAATGATCGTATAATAAAGGTACAATATGCGCGCCCATCAATGAGCGTGCAGACTTAAAGCGGAGAACAGTCATTATCAAGCAATTCAAAAAGCTAGCTGAACGAGCAATGTCAAGCTTTAAAAAATCATCGAATAGCCGTTTACCACAGCTAACTAAGCTGACTCGCGATCAGCATCCAATATCTCGCAAAAATATAAGCGATAACGCGCTTAAAGTTTTATATCGCCTCCATAACTCAGGCTTTGAAGCCTATTTAGTGGGCGGGTGTGTACGCGATCTGCTTCTAGGTATTCAACCGAAAGACTTCGATGTCACTACCAACGCAACGCCTGAGCAGGTAAAAAAATTATTTCGCAACTGTCGCCTTGTCGGTAGACGTTTTCGCTTAGCACATATCGTATTCGGGAAAGATATTATTGAAGTCGCGACCTTCCGCGGGCATCACAAAGAAGACGATAGTGAAGCAACATCACAAACACGTAAACAGCCGACAGCCAAAACCGATGAGCAAGGTTTTTTAGTGCGCGACAATGTTTACGGCTCAATCGAAGAAGATGCTGAGCGACGCGACTTTACTGTTAATGCGATGTACTACAATATTGCTGATTTCTGCATTTACGACTTTGCGGGTGGCAAAAAAGACTTAGACGCCGGTGTCATACGACTGATTGGCGATGCTGAACAACGCTACCGTGAAGACCCAGTGCGTATGTTGCGAGCCATTCGCTTTGCCACAAAGCTTAACATGCAGATGGATAAGCATGTCCAAGAGCCTATTGTCGAAATGGCATCGCTTCTCAGGAACATCCCACCCGCACGGTTGTTTGACGAATTCCTGAAAATGTTTATGGCAGGTAAAGCCAGCGCGAACTTTGAAATGATGGTGCAGCACAACTTGTTCCAACAGATGTTCCCGGTGCTTAAAACCTATTTAAAAGATGAGCAGTCACCCGCGATAGCTCTTATCCAACGTGCACTCTCGGACACTGATAAACGAGTCAATAACGAGCAGCGCGTCACACCCGCTTATTTGTTAGCGGTAATGCTCTGGTATCCAATGGAAGCACGTCGCTCACAATTGGAGGTTGAGTCAGGACTGCCACCGATGGATGCGCTCAATATTGCCTCTGCCGACGTGATCGATAGGCAAAACCAAACGGTTGCTGTACCAAAACGTTTTTCGCTCCCCGTCCGTGATATGTGGCAATTACAGCTGCGCTTACAAAGTACCCGTGGTGGAAAGGCGATGAAGGTGCTTGAACATAAAAAGTTTCGCGCGGCATACGACTTCCTCATGCTGCGCGCCGAAGTTGAAGGTTCTAATGAGTTGATTGAGCTGAGTCAGTTTTGGACTAAGGCACAGAAAGCGCCTAATAAGGTCATCGGTAAAAAGCCAGGCCGCTCAGGACCTAAACGCCGCCGGCGACCTCGATCACGCAAAAAACCGAAGGGCTCTGAGAGTAATGAGTAATGCCTTTATTGCGTTGGGCGCTAATTTAGGTGACCCAGCGCAACAGCTCAAACAGGCGTTGTTGCACCTGAGCCAATCAGCGCATCTCAACTTGATCAATGTATCGTCGCTTTACCATTCCAAACCTATGGGGCCGCAAGACCAGCCCGACTACGTTAATGCGGTTTGCCAAGTCGAATGTCATGATTTAACGGCTGAGCAACTGTTAGCGCTTCTCCATCACGTCGAAGACGAATTTGGACGTCAAAGAATTCGTCACTGGGGCGAGAGGACACTCGATCTCGATTTACTGCTATTTGATGACGTTCGTTCCGATACTGAAGTGCTTAAACTGCCGCATCCAGGTATTTATGAGCGTCGCTTCGTATTACAGCCGCTAGCTGAGTTTGCCCCACAGCTCAAATTACCCAATAATAATACGGTAGCACAGCAACTTGCCATGCTTACTGATGAACCGCTTGCCGTGTTATGCTCACATTCTGAACTCATGACTTTGCTCAGTTAAGGATAGTCCTATGGTTGCGATGACCATTGCCAAACTACAAAAAAAGAAACAACAAGGCGAGAAAATTGCTTCTCTTACGGCATACGATGCAAGCTTTGCAAAACTAATGGTTGAGCAAGGCGTTGATTGCATTTTGGTAGGCGACTCACTCGGCAATGTTGTGCAAGGCCGTTCGTCGACTGTGCCGGTCACAATGACGGACATGGTTTATCACACTGAATGCGTTCGTCGTGGCGCACCAGAAGCCTTTATCATGAGCGACTTGCCGTTTATGAGCTACGGCACGCTAACCGATACTTTAAAAAACGCGGCTCAGCTTATGCAGGCAGGCGCCAATATGGTGAAGCTCGAGGGGGGGGACTGGCTCGTTGATTCAGTTAAAGCACTCACCCAACGCGGCATCCCGGTCTGTGCACACCTTGGTTTACTTCCCCAATCCGTCAATGTGCTAGGTGGTTACCGGGTACAAGGTAAACAAGAGGCGCAAGCAGTGCAGCTGATTGAACAAGCAAAACAGCTCGAAGCTGCCGGCGCACAATTACTCGTACTCGAGTGTATTCCCAATTCTTTAGGCAAGCGCGTCACCGAAGCACTCACCATTCCTACTATTGGCATTGGCGCGGGTCCTGACACCGATGGCCAGATCTTAGTGATGCATGACATGCTCGGTATGAACAGTGAGTACTTACCAAAGTTCGCTAAAAACTTTTTGGAAGAAGGTGATGGTATAGCCGGTGCTTTTCGTCAATTTAGCGAACAAGTGAAGTCGGGTGACTTTCCTGAATTAAAGCATAGCTACGAGGGCTAGTTATGTTAGTACTAAAAAACTTAAAAAGTATGCGTCAGTGGCGCTCGGAACAAACCACTTCGGTTGCTTTAGTGCCTACCATGGGCAATTTACATGAGGGTCACTTGAGTCTAGTTAAAAAGGCACAAACACTGGCAGATAAAGTTGTCGTCAGCATCTTTGTGAATCCCATGCAATTTGGAGCAGGCGAAGACCTTGATAGTTACCCACGAACGTTGGAGCAAGACTGCCGTCTGTTAAGTGATGCCGGTGCGCACGCAGTCTTCACACCTACAGTCGATGAGGTTTACCCACGCGGACTCGAGCAACAAACACGCGTTGAGGTTCCCGGCATCAGCGACATACTATGCGGTGAGAGCCGCCCAGGCCATTTTACTGGCGTAGCGACGATCGTATGTAAGCTGTTTAATATGGCACAACCCGACGTTGCCGTGTTTGGTGAGAAAGACTTTCAGCAACTGCAGGTAATTCGTTTAATGGCGAGTGACCTCTCGTTACCCGTTCAGGTTGTCGGTGCACCGATACAGCGTGAAGGCTCGGGTTTAGCGATGAGTTCAAGGAATGGGTACTTATCGAGTTCGCAACGAGAACAGGCAAGTCTTATTTATCAGCAGCTGTGTTGGGTCAAGCAACACTTGAGTAGCGCCTCTAAAGCCACTTCGTTATGCCGACAAGCAAGCCAACAACTTTCCCAACATGGTTTTGCTGTCGACTATTTTGAAGTGCGTAATGCTCACGATCTGACGGTGGTCTCTGACGACGCCCCGGAGTGGGTGGTGTTGGCGGCTGCCAAACTCGGCAGCACGCGCTTGATTGATAACTTACGCGTCGCGAATCAAACCTAACTCGCGCATTTCAGTGTGCAACGCCCCTCTTAGGCTCGTTGCTTTCTCAGCAATTTCGCGTTGTTCCGCGATAATTTCACGTAGCATGTCATGGGTCGTGAGCGGATTCGCCAATACGACCCTAAAGACAACGGTCGGCACACGGTAGTAATGCTCAGGTGTCAGCTTTGTACGCGATACGAATGAGCGGCCACTTTCACGCTGCCGCTTCTGAATGTAGCGCGTGAGTGCATTAAGATGCGGAGTTAGGCGCTCCACTTGCTCAACATTGGCTGCTTCCAGCGCTAGCTTCACGCGCTTAGGTACAAAGCGATAGGTTAATAAACACAACTCAGGCTCTGTGATCACCTCGAAGTCATCTTGCTCAGCAATCAAACTAGAGAAGTAGCGGGCTTTTTCAAGGCTGTTATTGATTAGAAGCTCATAACCACGACGTCCGATTACATGCATGGCTGAAAAAACCATCATTGCCATACCCGGTCGTGATCCTTCCATGGTATGCGAACCTAAGTCTTTAGATCCCTGACGGATGATATATTCGGCATGATGTTCAATCGCCTTAACCATTGCAGGGTCCTTAAACAGCACCAAGCCCGCGCCCATGGGTACATACATTTGCTTATGCGCATCAATGGTGACACTATCAGCGCGCTCTATGCCACTTAATAAATGTCGATAATCGTTGGACAATAACGTCGCACCACCCCACGCCGCATCAACATGAAAGTGAATACCTAATTGCTCAGCAATATCAGCCATGTCAGCCAATGGGTCTATATGCCCAGTCTCTGTGGTTCCCGCGACGCCTACTATCGACAGCACTTCGCCGCCTTGTTCACGTACGTCCTGACAGGCCTGTCGCAACGCATCAATCTTAATTCGATTATTAGCATCGGTGGCAACGGCCACTAAATTCTTACGACCAATACCTAACACATCGGCGGCCTTGCTCAACGAGTAATGCCCTCGTTCCGAAACTAATACCACCAAGCGCTTGTAATTATAATGCGCCAGTCCCGCAGCTAGGCCTTCTGCGGCTATCCCTGCAAAATCACCATCCGGCTTTAACAGTTGGTTGCGCGCTACCCAAAGTGCGGTCATATTCGCCACGGTCCCGCCCGAACAAAATGCGCCAAGTGAATGTTGTGCACTATGCATCCAGCGGTTGTAAAACGATGACTCGCGTTGGTAAACCAGGTGATGCAGCATACCAATGACATTACGCTCAAGCGGCGTAAATGCTTTTGAAGTTTCGATTTTGACGAGGTTTTGATTGAGACCAACCATCAATTTCGCGAGCGGCATCAAAAAGTAGGGTAGTGCCGACGTCATATGGCCGATAAACTTCGGTGAGGCCGTATGTACTGAGTGCGCAACTAATTTCTCAAGTAAAAACTCAGTATGGTCTGAGACAAACTGCGGATTTTCTGGAATCGACGCTTTCTCAAAGTCGCGCTCGATATCTTGTAGTGGCTTTTCTTTTGCCACGATATGATCGCCCAAGAATCCTAAAAGGTTTTCAGACAGATCTTTCTCGATTCGGCTTAGCGTTGAGTCGGGCGCCTCGGGCAACGTAAAAATCCGATACAAAGACTCTTGGTTTACTTCCGCGTATGACTTATCGTCAACGTCATTCATATGCTTACCTGTCCACATTCTCAACTGCAGTAACTGCAGCCGTTAAATCAGCGGTTAACCGCCATAGTGCCTGTCCACTGGCTAAATATTTACGCTCAAAAGGTGTCATCGCCTGCTCAGGATCCATCGCAAGGTAACCCACCGAAGCATCCACCTGATTGAGACTTAACGCTTGCGCGACCTCGAGCAAGTAGGTACTCCAATTAGAACGCATCTGTAACTGGCCACCTATTTGAACCACCGCAGGCCACACGGGTGAGCCATGCCAGCGTCGAGATAAATGCGCCTGCTTGGGCCATGGATTCGGGTATAAAATTGTATGCAATTCAACGGGCCACTCAGCTGCCGCAACCAAACGCCAGAAATCGAGTAAATCTGCTCTCACCAGATAGTAACGCTGTCCTCGCGATGAGCCCTCGTAAAAGTCATGTTTATCTAATCGGTGACTCGACTTATCGACCCCCACGACTAAGGCGTCAGGATATTGTTCTGCCAACTTAGCGGTACTCTCACCGACACCGCAGCACGAGTCTAAAATAATCGGTCCCTGCCATGCTTGCACGCGCTCATGTACCGCATCAAATGCCGCTTGGTTATGAGCCTGTATGGGCTTTAAAAACTCCGATCCCCAGTGCCGACGAGCGACACTCAGGGTATCTTCATGAGGACCTGTTTGGTTCGAGTGTACTGGGCGTGCTTCTTGGTTCACGAACGAATTCCCTTACCTTTTTCTAGCAAGTAATAGGCACCTGAGAAAAACACCACGTTAAAAGCAATTAAAACCCACATGGCAGTCGCAATACCCACATCTGACTGACCTAAAAAGCCATAGCGGAATCCATTTACCATATATAAGATTGGGTTTGCCATCGACACGTTCTGCCAGAACTCAGGTAGCAATGACACCGAGTAAAACACACCACCGAGATAAGTTAGCGGTGTTAAAACGAAAGTCGGTACGATAGATATGTCGTCAAATGTCTTACCGAATACACCATTCAGTAAACCACCTAGAGCAAATAGCGTTGAGGTTAATACCACGGTCAGAATGACATAGCCAATGTGCGCGATGCTAATATCGACAAACATAAAGGAGACGAATGTCACAATGACCGCCACGATCATTGCACGTGCCATACCACCACCAACATAACCAAGAATAATGGCCCACGTCGGTACCGGCGAGACCAGCATCTCTTCAATATTGCGTTGAAACTTTGCGCTAAAAAACGACGAAGCCACGTTGGAGTAGGAGTTAGTAATCACCGACATCATGATAAGGCCCGGTACGATAAACTCCATATAAGTTACACCACTCATGGTGCCGATACGCTCACCCACAATGCTACCGAAAATGACAAAATAGAGTGTCATGGTAATTGCAGGCGGCACTAAAGTTTGCACCCAAATACGCAGAAAACGCGTGCACTCTTTTATCCAAATTGTTTTTAGCGCTATGATATTGGCCGATGCGTTACTCATTGACTACTCTCCTCTTGTTTTCGGCCGTTCTCAACCATATGAACAAATAACTCTTCGAGGCGGTTGGCCTTGTTTCTCATCGATAAGACCTTCGCGCCTTGCCTGCTCAGCTGCTCAAATACGTTATTCAAGCCAGCGTCTTTCTCGACATCAACCTCGAGGGTGTTATCGTCGCTCCAGCGACTCTCGAAACCATCAATTGCAATATCTTTATGGCCTTCAGCCAAATCTAGAATAAAGGTTTCACGGCTTAATTGAGTAAGCAGTTTCTTGATAGAAGTATTCTCCACAATACGACCCGCATCGATAATGCCAATATTACGACATAACATCTCAGCTTCCTCTAGATAGTGAGTCGTTAAAATGATGGTGATGCCTTCTTTATTAATTTGTGTGAGGTAATCCCACATCGAACGGCGTAGCTCAATATCAACCCCAGCAGTCGGTTCATCTAAAATCAGTAATTTGGGCTCGTGCAACAAGGCGCGTGCGATCATGAGCCGACGTTTCATGCCGCCTGATAGCGCGCGTGCAGGCTGGTCACGTTTGTCCCATAATCCCAATTGCTTTAGATATTTCTCTGAACGTTGATGCGCCAACTTTCTTGGTACGCCATAATAACCCGCTTGGTTAACGACGATCTGACGTACTGTTTCAAACTGGTTAAAGTTAAACTCTTGTGGCACGAGGCCAATTTGTCTTTTTAAATCGGCAAGCTGCGTATCAAGGTCATACCCAAACACCGTCACCTTGCCTTCGGTCTTATTGACAAGGCTTGAGATCACGCCAATGGTTGTAGACTTACCTGCGCCATTAGGACCTAGTAACGCATAAAAGTCACCTTCTTGAACTGTTAAATCGATCCCTTTAAGTGCTTCAAAGCCACCCTTATAGACTTTTCTTAACCCTTTGATTTCTAGTGCATTAGTCATTACTAAAGTTTACTCCTTTCCATAGCCCCAACGTTGCATCAACGACTGTTCAAGACCTAAGTGATCTAGCATCCGAGCGACCATGAAGTCGATTAAATCGTCGATCGTCTCGGGTTGGTGGTAAAAACCCGGTGCAGCGGGCATAACCGTGACTCCCTGCTCACTCAACTGCAACATATGACGCAAGTGTATTGCCGAAAGTGGGGTTTCGCGTGGAACTAGTATCAATTGCCCGCGTTCCTTGAGAACGACATCGGCAGCTCGCTCGATCAAGGTATTACTGCTACCTAACGCCACTGATGACAAAGTACTTGTCGAACAGGGACAAATAATCATTCGCTTAGGCGCGGCGGAGCCCGAAGCAACCGGTGAAAACCACTCTTCTTTACCGAATACTTGTAGCTGGTTTGGCACGACTTCAACGCCGCGTTTTTCAAGCAATTCGACCCATTGCTGCTGCATCTTTTCAGGGGCCGCAGATAAGCTTACGTTATGCTCAGTTGCCATCACCACACGAGCCGCACTCGAGACAAGTAAATAGACCTGTTGCTTCTGCTGCAGAAGACATTCTATCAAACGAATAGCGTAAGGGGCACCCGATGCTCCAGTAATTGCGACCGTGATGCGGTTATCTTCAGATCTCATTATTAACTATCCAACTCATGATTTATGTTGCTTGTAGAGCTTTGACTAAGCGATTTTGCATACCCTCGAACCCACCGTTACTCATAATAACCACCGTATCACCTGGTACTAGATCGTCGATAGCATGTTGCAACATTGCTTCTGTGTTACTAAATACACACGCATTAGGCACTGCGCTAGCAATGTCCCACTCGATAGACGCAGGAGCAAATATATTAATACTATCCGCATCGGCAAGTGCGTTTGCCAAAGCGTCTTTATGGACACCGCTTTTCATCGTATTTGAACGAGGTTCAAGAAATACCACTAGTCGTCCTGTTTCGCTCTTTTTAAGCGCTTCTACCGTGGTTTTAATGGCGGTAGGATGATGTGCAAAGTCATCGAACACTCTTATTCCGCGGTGCTCAAGCAATAACTCCAATCGCCGCTTAGGGGCCTTAAATGTTGCTAACGCTTCAGCCGCCTGTTGCGGTAATACGCCAACATGGAAAGCCGCGATCATTGCCATCACAGCATTCTGCATATTATGGGTACCCACTAAAGGCAACTTAACAGCGACTTCGTTATCGTCTCGACGAAGATTAAATAACGACGCATCCGCTGAATTAGCATGGTAATGCCAGTCTTTGCCAACCCTTACCACGTCACTCCAACAACCCTGTGTGATCACCTGTTCGATGGCATCGACTTGGTCGGGAATGATGACTTGCCCATTTCCAGGAACAATTCGCAATAAATGGGAAAACTGCTTTTGAATATCAGCTAACGTGTCGAAAATGTCAGCGTGATCAAACTCAAGATTGTTGATAACTAGAGTATTCGGTGAATAATGAACAAATTTAGATCGCTTATCAAAGAATGCGGTATCATATTCATCCGCCTCAATAACAAAGAAGTCACTTTTACCCAGCGCTGCACTCACATCAAAGTTACCGGGTACGCCACCAATCAAAAAGCCAGGCTGATAGCCATTCGCTTGCAAAATCCAAGTAAGCATGCTGGCTGTCGTCGTTTTACCATGCGTCCCGGAAACAGCAAGCACCCAACGCTGAACTAGGACATTATCGTGCAACCATTGAGCGCCGGAACAATAACTCATCTTCTGATCGAGTACCGCTTCCACCTCTGGGTTTCCACGACTCAGAGCGTTACCAATAATGACAAGTTCGACCGTTTTATCGATATTCTCCGCACGGTAGCCCTCGATGAGATCAATACCCAAAGCTCGCAACTGATCACTCATCGGCGGGTAAACCTGCTGGTCGGAACCTGTAACCTGATGACCCAGTTCAATTGCTAAACGAGCGATGCCGCCCATAAATGTGCCACAGACACCAATAATGTGAATATGCATAGTTAGTTTTCGAGCTAAAATAAAAGGCTAAGTGTATCATTCAAGCGCACAATCAACAGGATTTTTGCGCAGAATTAATGTACGATACGCGTCCATACACCTGTCACGACAAAAAGGGAATGGAACGACATGAAACGCCTGCTTCCAACGCTCCGTGCTGATAATGCACCTGAAGGACTGATTTCAGTTCTAAATACCATACAAATTGCCGCTAAAGAGATCTCTTTTCGGCTGCATCAAGGCGCCCTCGCCGGGGTATTGGGCTCAACACTGGACGAAAATATCCAGGGTGAAACGCAGAAAAAGCTCGACGTGGTCGCAAACCAATTGCTCAAAACCTTATTGCTTGAGTCTCCTCGTGTACACGCAATTGCGTCGGAAGAAGAGGACAGCATTGTATTGAGTCCGAATTCAGGCGAGTACTTAGTTGCTTTTGATCCGCTTGATGGCAGCTCAAACATCGATATCAATGGTACAGTGGGTACTATTTTTTCGGTTTTACCCAAGCCAGAAAATAGCGCCAATGACGAATCTATGTTTCTGCAAAAAGGGCGTAACCAAGTCGCGGCAGGATACGTACTTTATGGTCCCTCGACTATGTTGGTAATGACAACAGGATCGCATGTCCGCACCTACACGCTCGACCAAACAGTAGGTGAGTTTTTACTGACTAAGGACACTGCGTCTATCCCAGCGGACACTCAAGAGTTCGCAATAAATATGTCTAATCAACGCCACTGGGGTACGGCGGTGCGCGAATACGTCGAACACCTGCTTTTGGGTGAGGACGGCCCTCGACAAAAGAATTTTAATATGCGTTGGAACGCGGCAATGGTTTCTGATGTCCACCGTTTAGTCACTCGTGGCGGCTTATTTACATATCCGTGGGATGCTCGTAATCCTGACAAGCCGTATAAACTGCGCTTAATGTACGAGGCTGCACCAATGGCTATGATTGTAGAGAAGGCGGGCGGCTCGGCAAGTAATGGCTATGTGCCCATTTTAGATATTGAGCCTGAGCAGATTCACCAACGTGTAGCTGTTGTCATGGGCTCGACAAATGAAGTACAAAAATGCGTTGAATATCATGAGAAGCATGGGTAAGACCTTAGCTTAATCCCTTGCCCCGATAGCGACAAACGATATAATTTAGTGGTTAACAATTAACTGATGTAGGAAACATTATGAGTTTAGGTAACGTACCTGCGGGTAACAATCTTCCCGATGAAGTGAACGTAATCATTGAGATTCCAGCAAATGCTGACCCGATTAAATATGAAGTCGACAAAGACACTGGCACCCTTTGGGTTGATCGTTTCATGGCGACGCCAATGTTCTATCCATGCAATTATGGTTTTGTGAACCATACCTTGTCTCTCGACGGTGACCCCGTTGACGTGCTTGTTCCTACACCTTATCCATTGCAAGCGGGCTCAGTCATTAAATGCCGCCCTGTCGGCGTGCTTAAAATGAGCGACGAATCAGGCGAAGATGCGAAAGTCGTTGCTGTCCCGGTGAGTAAGCTGACTAAAGAGTACGACCATGTTCAGGACATTGATGACCTTCCTGAATTACTTCGTGCACAAATCACGCACTTCTTTGAGCGTTACAAAGAACTCGAAAAAGGCAAGTGGGTCAAAGTCGAAGGCTGGGGTAACGCAGCAGACGCGAAAGAGGAAATCGAGTCCTCTTACAAACGCGCTCAGAAGTAATTATGGCTTATGCCATAGAAATCGACCACCTTGCCTTTGCGTGGCAAGGTGGTCAACTCACTTTAGATATTCCTCACTGGCAGGTAGAAACGGGTGAATCCGTTTTGCTCCGCGGACCGAGTGGCAGTGGTAAGTCGACGTTGTTATCGTTGCTTGCGGGTATCAACGTAGCTCAACAGGGGAATGTGAGTTTACTCGACCAGTCCTTATCTAACCTCAGTGGTCGCAAGCGCGATAGATTTCGAGCTAATCACATTGGCTATATTTTTCAGCAATTCAATTTACTCCCATACTTAAGCGCGCTCGACAACGTGCTCCTGGCAACTCAATTTTCTCCTAAACGCCGCCAGCGCGTAGCTGAAAGTGGCCAGTCGGCGGAACAGCTCGCTATTCAATACTTAAAACGGCTCGGTCTTAGTGCCTCGCAGCAACAACAAGCGGCGGCTAACTTGAGTGTGGGTCAACAGCAACGCGTGGCAGCTGCAAGAGCATTGCTCGGTGCACCCGAGTTATTGATCGCTGACGAACCGACTTCAGCGCTCGATAGCGATCGCAGAGATGATTTTATAAAACTTTTGCTCGAACTCAGCGAACAGAATAATACAACCGTATTATTTGTGACGCACGATGCGAGTCTCGGGCAGTATTTTAATCGTCATGTTGAGTTAAGCGACATCAATCGAGCAGCGGGAGGTTCACCCCATGCTTAAACTTGCTATTAAAAGCTTGGCTAATCGCAAAACCAGTGCGCTACTGACGGTTATTGCAATCGCTGTCAGCGTCGCGCTGTTACTCGCCGTTGAACGCGTAAAAGAACAAGTGCAGGCAAATTTTGCCAATACCGTATCGGGCACCGATCTCATCGTCGGCCCCAGAAGCGGCGACGTACAACTGCTACTCGCATCCGTTTTTCATATCGGAGCACTCAACAATAGCATGAGCTGGCAAAGCTATGAGAGGCTAAGCCAAAATCGACAGGTCGAATGGTCGGTACCCATCTCTCTAGGAGATAGCGTTAGTGGCATGCCGGTTGTTGCGACAACCGCCGGTTATTTCCAGCATTTTAAGTATGCCAACCAACAGCCACTTAAATTGCAGCACGGCGAGTGGTTTAATCATTCTGAGCAAGCCGTATTAGGTGCTGATGCCGCAGAAAAGTTGGACTTTAGAGTTGGCGACCAACTCATTATCGCACATGGCACAGGCGGCATAAGCTTTAGCCAACACAGTGGACATCCAATTGATGTTGTTGGCGTTTTGAAACGCACAGGCACCCCTGTTGACCAATCCATTTATGTTGACTTAAAAACGCTTGAGGACATTCATGGCGGAGAGACTGCTAGCGAAGCCGAAGAGCATGCGCACGAGCACACCGGTCATGATGAGCACGCTGACCACCATCACCCGACCAGCGCTATAAGCGCGGCATTGGTGGGTTTAAAGTCGCGCCAAATGGCGTTATTTATGCAGCGCGACATCAACACCGCAGATGGTGAGCCACTGACTGCATTAATGCCGGGACAAACATTGCAACAACTTTGGAAGACATTACGTGTGTTTGAGCAAGCTCTTAATGGTATCTCCGCTATTGTAGTTATCATTGGCCTACTCGGCATGCTAACGATCTTACTGGCAAGTCTACGTGAACGCAGCCGAGAGATGGCTGTGTTAAGAGCGGTAGGTGCGGGTCCTGGCACGCTGTTCACGTTGTTGGTCACTGAGGCTGTATTATTAACGATCATTGCTACGGCGTCGGGGCTTGCGTTGTTATATATCCTGCAAATTTCCCTTGCCGGCGTGATTCAGCAGCAAACGGGATTATTGTTTGCTCTGCAGTGGCCTACCGCTGCAGAATGGTGGAGAATGTTATTTGTGGTTGTTGCAGGCTTCTTAATGAGTCTTGTACCTGCTTGGCGCGCTTACCGCCAATCACTTGCAGACGGTTTAACGGTGAAAGTATGAAGTATAGTTTGAAAGTAATGATGAGCACGGCGTTGCTATTTCTGGCGAGTCAGAACATGGCGTTCGCAAGCGAAAAAATTGGTTGGAAAGATTTAGTACCTGAAGGCTTTACCCCTCCCCCCGTAAAGCCTCAGTCGTATTACGACCAAAACCCTGAAGAAGCAGAGCAAAAGTTTCTTGATGCACCTGTTGTACAGGCGCTAGATGGCAAGAAAGTGAAAATTCCTGGCTATGTCGTACAACTGGAAGGCAACGCGGACGCGGTTACAGAGTTCTTATTAGTCCCGTATTTTGGTGCTTGTATCCATGTTCCACCACCGCCTCCTAACCAAATTATCCACGTTAAGTTCGAAGAAGGTGTTCCTTACGAGAACACCTACGATGCGGTTTGGGTCGAAGGAACTATCTCAACTCAACGCACAGACAGTGATTTAGCGGTTACGGGCTATTCAATGAAAGCTGATAGCGTCACGGTTTATCAGTAACGATATTAATCTATGTTGGCGGATTGTTTAGCAAGCAGCTCCGCCAACCGTTGTGCTGGCATGGGCTTCGCGAAATGAAATCCCTGTGCCTCCGCCACCTGTAAGTTTTTGAAATAACTCACTTGCTCTTCAAGCTCAATACCCTCTGCTAACACACTCATTCCAAGTCGATGAGCCATATTCACAATAGTCTCAATAATGATACGGCCACTGTCTTCATTTGAGTTGTGTACGAATGTCTTGTCGATTTTAATACGATCGAGTGGAAGTTTCTGAAGATAACTCAACGATGAGAAGCCGACGCCAAAATCATCAATAGCCACATGAATACCTTGCCGTTTTAGACGGTAAAGTATATCGGCCACAAGATCAGGGTCTTCCATCACAATACTCTCAGTGATTTCCAGCTCAAGTCGGTCTGGGCTGACATTATGGTTTTGTAACTGCTGTTCGACTAACTCAGGAAAATCACGCATTCTAAATTGCGGCACTGATACGTTGACAGCAACGCGAAGTTCGGGCAAACCTAGCTCGTCAAACTGGCGGATCTGCTGGCAAGCCTCTTCAATGACCCAAGCACCGATATCAACGATTAACCCTGAATATTCTGCCAGCGGAATGAACTCGCCAGGAGAGATAAAACTACCATCGCGCTGCGGCCATCGCAGCAAGCTCTCAACACCAATAATCCGTTTTGAAGCTAAACAGACTTGCGGCTGATACCACACCTCTAACCGTCTTTCTGCGAAATCGGCCCGCAGCATGCGTACAATATGTAACCGACGCTGAGTTTCCTGCTCCATATAAGGCAGATAGTAATTATGACGCTCAAAAGAATTCTTCTTCGCATTTTTAAGTGCAATATAAGCTTGCTTAAGCAAGCTCTTACCGCTCTCATGCTCGCTATTCGATGCAGCAGTAAAGCCACAGGTAATGCTCAATGGAATATGATGCTCTCCCGCTCTATAAGGAAGTCTAAATAACTCATTCAGATTACGGGGCGAGATAATTTCTTCGGGACCAATTAAACCAAAGACATCAGCGGCAATGCGTGAAATAAACACCTCAGACCCCAGTTGCTCACTCAAGCGCAAAGCGACCGACCGAAGTAATAAGTTGCCGACATCCTGTCCGAGCCCGTCATTCACATCAGAAAAATGGTCGATATCCATAATTGAAACGACAATATGTTCATCTTTCTGCTTTGCGAGGTCTGATAGGCGTTTAGAAAACTCGCTTCGATTTGCGACACCTGTCAATGGATCACGATAAGCCGCGGCACGCAACTCCTCAAACAAGTTCGCGTTTTCAAATCCCACGGCAATATTGGCGAGAAACACTTCGAGTAACTCTTGGTCATAATTCTCCAGCAACTCTTCTGTTTCTATGTAAGCAGCGGCTTGATGAACTTGTCCATCGATGAAAAATACGGAAGCGCCCTGTAATTGAATATGACGCTTTTCCCGCAAGCACTGTTTCACCGCTTCTTCTATAAATGCCGAATTAAGACTCGAAATTGAGCGATTAATACTTCCAGCGAAATGCCCTGCTGCCCCAAGTACAAGAATGTCATCATCTTTATGTGGCGCTCGCGCTCCTACGATACCCTCGGCTGACAACCCTAATAGCGAAGCTAACTGAGTCACCACGCCCTCAGAAAAATTCACAATAGAGTGCTTTTCCATCAGATTCGATGCAGAGTGAATAATTTTTCGTAACCCGCGGCGGTTTTCGTTGATAGTACGTAGTTGTTGGTATGAACGGATGGCAGCAAAAACGGTGGTTAACAAGCGACTTCGGGTCAGTTCCGTTTTTGTTTTGTAGTCGTTTATATCATAATCTTTGATAACACTTTCTTCTGGCGCGTAACCGGGTTGACCGGTGCGTAGCACAATTCGAACTTCTTCGTTACGTAATTCATTACGTATGGCTCGTGCAACCTTGAGTCCAGCATCATCGGATTCCATGACAACATCCAACAACACCATTGCGATGTCGTCATGGTCAGCCAGCATATCCATTGCTTGCTGACCATTATAAGCATGAATGAACTCAAGCGACTTGTCAGCAATCAGCACATCCGAAAGCGCCATTTTAGTCACGGCATGAATCTCCTGATCATCGTCGACGATCAAGATTTTCCAACTCTCCAATGCACTAACTGCCCTCGTTTCCTCCTCATCGTCGATAAGAAACAGCGGCTCTTCATTTTTACTGCTCATTCTTGCCTGCAATTTGTTAATTCCGATATAACAATCTAGCCATATCGAACTTTAACTGCAAGTATTTATAACAGGCTATCTAGAAATGAACGTCAACTGACACGAACGGACCCGAGAACCGAATATCACTGTATGTATCGTCGATATCATCGAGCTTAATTTCCATATCGCGGTACCCTAAACGCACGCTCGCATCTATCGCCGCATTATCTAAGAACTGATACTCCACTGATGCACTAACATCGCGGATATCGCTATCGTCAAAACTTAATGCACTCGCCTCAGCATTGATCCACCAAGAAGTGAATGGTAGTCCGATTTTTGTTGATGCGTAAGCCATCGGTACCGTACCAGAGAAATCAACGGGAGTAACAGCGGCATCTGCGACGATATAACGGGTGTTTCCATCAAAGCGTTTTGCATTGACACCTAAGTCAATCGAGACGATATCGTTGTCAAAGATTTCATAATAAAGAATATAATCAACGTGACTAAAATCGCTTTTTGGATTTATGCCATCACCGTCGACCGTCATGTCGTTCCAACGTGCTTTAAAATTCGGAATTAAGGGTATTGGATGTTCAAGTGCGACATAGTAGCTGGAGAACGTCTCGCCTTGATCATCATAATTGCCTAACTGTACTAACGGATCAAAAGCTGAAATCGAACCATCGACATTTCCATCCCAATACTGCCCACCAGCGAACACACCTAATACGGTGTCGGCACTTGCTGCCATAGGAGCTAGCGCTAAACCAGCAAGTGGTAATACCTTCGCAAATTGCTTCATAGTGTTATCCTATTTAAATTGTTCAGCCTTGTGCTAATAAGCTACGTAATTCAATAAGCGCAGCGTTTGCACGAGAAATATAATTAGCCATGACTAATGAATGATTTGCCATCAATCCAAATCCAGAACCATTAAGGACCATTGGGCTCCATAACGTCTTCTGCGTTGACTCTAATTCACTAATTATCTGTTGCAAGCTAATTAACGCATTTTTATCTTCTAGGATATCCCTGAAATCGATTTCAACGGCTTTTAAATAGTGGAGTAAAGCCCAAGAAGCGCCGCGGGCCTCGTAAAAGACATCGTCAATTTTCCACCAGCTCGTTTGCTCACGGACGATACGAGGCGTTGGCGTTGACTGTCGTGCATTCGCATCACCCGCCAAGGTGACATCGGGCTCTACTCGCGCAACACTGGCACTCAAACGGCGAGATAGAGAACCTAAACGCTTCTCTACTTCTGCAACCCACGCACGCAAATTATCGGCTCGCGAGTAAAATTGAGCTGAGTGATCGTTAGGATCTGCAAGTGCCAAACGATACTGCTTAAGTTGACTTATCACTTCACTGAATTCACTTTCGGGTGATGGCGCAAACCAACTGGTATGATCAATGTTCATTGCCGGCTGAGCTACGACAAGAAAAGTATTCTCAGCTGACTGGGACTGTGAGCGGCTATACTCGTTACGCATAACTAACAGCAAATCACGGGTCATTTGGACAACCCCATATTCCCAGGCAGGAATATCGTCGACCCAGGCAAACGGTGGCAGAAGATCATTACTCATATAACCGCCGCGCTTATTTAGCAGCGTATCCAACACATCGATGGCCGCCGTTGAAGTTGCGAAACCATTTACGGGCTCTAGATTGAGACGCTTAGCTTCGGCTTCAACACGTTGTTCAACGTCAAACGTATCTGGCTCTTCAGAAAACCACCACGCAACTATCCACAGTAAGATTAGAAAGGATACTAATGAAATGAGTAACCACTTTACACTTAACTTTAATTTGCCTATTCGCATAGCCTGTTATCGACCCTCAATCGGAATTAAAATAGTTTGTGTCTGATTATTATCGTACGAAATGGTCAGATTAAAAGTTTCCCCCTGAGACAAAGGCTGCTTCAACCCCATCAACATGAAGTGATAACCTCCACTTTGAAATACAACTTGCTCGTTGGGAGCAATCGCAAGTTCAGGAACATGCATCATCGACATCATGCCATCTTTCATTTTATGCGTATGGATCTGAGTCATTTTACTGACATTTGAAGACACGCTTTTAATCACTATGGTTGCAGCCGAGTTGTTCTTTATTGTTGCGAACGCGACGCCATTATTTGAGCCTGGGATTGACTCTTTCGCGCGCGCATCTGTAATAGTCAACGCATCTTGCGCTATAGCTCCGCTAGAAACCATGAGCGCAAGACCAAAGAAGAGTTTTAACATGATATTCACCTCAATTATTGATCATTGAGATGATGTTACACGGTTTTGCGTCGATCCCGAAATACAAAGTAAAGAATCAGCAAACAAATGATAAGCGGCCAAAACATACCAATCCCGGTAAATATCAAGGCAAGAAAACCTGCACCAAGTCCCAGTAGTACGCTACCAAACACGGTCATCACGACAAAAAATACTAATCCAACAATGGCGAAACCGACCAATAGACTGATTGTAAATTCAATAACTGAACCGACCGCAAAACCCAACCCCGAAAGTATCTCTGGGGCGAAAAATAGCGCGCCCACAATCACTAATGCAATGAGCCAACCTTTACCGGCACTTCGTTTATACGTGGACATATTGTTCTCCTAAACTGTTCACTTCAGTGAATATAATTCAAATGCCATGCCAACATATAAGTGTTTGTTTATTATGGAGTTTTTATATTTACGGCGTTTGCTTTCAAAATTATTAAGCGTTAAACATAAAAAAACCGCCACTTTGTGGCGGTTTTGACTAACTCGATTTTATTAGAAACGGTATTCAACTTCTGTATAAACATAGCCGCCATTAAATCCAATTGGCGAGTTAGTAAGTGGATATTTGAAGATACCATTAAATTGATTACCTTCACCCCGTTCGTCTGGGTATTCGTTGAACAGGTTTTGCGCTCCGACCGTGATATCAAACTGATCATTTAGCGCGTAACTCACTGTAATGTCGGTAATCCAATTCGGTCCGTAAGTCTCTTTGCCACTGGAATAATTGATACTATAAGTACCAAAGTAACTCAATTGAACGTTGCTAGTCCAGCGACCTAATTGGTGAGTCAAGCCAAGTGAAGCACTACTTGAGGGAACCGACTCTGTCATTCTCACGCGTTCGTCTTCATCAAAAAGAACTTGCTCTAAACCATCAAGTAGCGGCGGTAAGTTTACAGAGTCAATCTCGGTATCATTGTAGCCATATGCAAGTTGCGCTTTGAGTGACCCATAATTATTAAGTTCGAAATCTTTGCTCACGACAAGGTCAATACCCTGAGTGGTGGTATCCACGGCGTTCACAAAGAATCGAGCGTTATCGGCGTTAGTTTGCGCTAAAGCATCAGCCACGGCCTGCGAATCAGTAGGCGAGACGTCACCTGATAGAATGATGCGATCATCTATCGCTATCTGATACGCATCCAATGTCACCGCGAGACCATTATAACCATTCCACACTAAGCCTAAACTGTAACTCTGTGACTCTTCTGGCTGCAAACGACCGATGTTGAGTGCGTTAGCTACGTCGCTCAGATTATTAAAAGTTCCTGATTGTTCTGGTACTAAACCGTCCCCTCTATCAACAAACAAAGTCGATACATTGGTAAAGTAAAGTTGCTGAACACTCGGAGCTCGAAAGCCAGTATTCACTGCACCACGAATAGCCAATCTGTCTGTAATGTCGTAACGACCTGACAGCTTCCAGCTTGTATTATCACCAAAGTCAGAGTAGTCCTCGTAACGAACGGCTGCGCCCCACATAAAATCAGTGGTTAGCTGGTTCTCTGCTTCTAAATAAATACCGACGTTATCGCGACTTTGATCGACTTCCGAATCCGGAGTGAAGCCACTGAAGCCCTGACTACCGGACGGACGATCTTGATAACCACCATCAATATAAGAGGCCTCTTCACCCGCTGTAATTTGATAAGTGTTTTTTCTATAGCTAATTCCCGTCGCTATTGATAAGTCGGAATTATTAAAAAACGGCAAAAATCGCTGAGCGTCAATGGTGACGTTTGTCTCTTTATTTTCCAACGTGCCTGCTTCAAATGACGTCGGTGTTTGAGTCGGCCCTAAAGAGGCATTCAAAGAGTTTTCAACGTTGTATTGAAACTCGCTAACGCCATGACCCGCACTGACATCAATCGTCCATTCCCCCTGCAACCATTCGTAGCCTAAATATGCAGAGTAGTCTTTAACGTCGGGTGCAAGGATTGGCAGAAAACCATCTGGATAGATTTCAGTCAGCGTATTAGATTGCAATGCACGACGATAAAACGCACCCGATTCTGATGAGCGGTCACTTACGCCAGCAAAGGCATACAAAGTGCCGCCTTCAACCACTTCTTGCTCATAGTTTGCGAATAAGGCAGCGTTCTCATATTCTGCATCACCCACGTGAAAGCTGTAGCGATCGAATGTTTCTTCTCTTGGGTCAGGCTCTCCGTTAGGCAATTCCGGATACTGCTGACGAGGATCAGGACCCGCGCGATTGGTACGGTTCTTGTGATGAAATTCGCCGGATAGCGTTAGTGAGCCGTTGTCACCGACCTTAAACCCACCACTAGCAGATAGCTTATACTGCTCCCCGTCGCCTTCGTAGGTTTGACCGACTTGTGCATTAGCTGTGCCGCCAGAATCGTTGTCTTTAAGCACGATATTGATCACCCCAGCAATTGCGTCCGAACCGTAAAGTGCTGCAGCACCGTCGCGTAACACTTCGATTCGCTTAATCGCTGAAATAGGAATCGCATTCAAGTCTACGTTGGAACTACCGCGGCCGGTTGTGCCACTTAAGTGTACTAGGGCCGACTTATGACGACGTTTGCCATTCACCAATACTAAGGTGTGATCTGGAGATAATCCCCGTAGAGACGCTGGGCGCACCGCATCAGTTCCGTCAGTAACCGATGACGACGGGAAATTAAAACTCGGTACTGCGTATTGAAGCGCTTTCGCCGTCTCGGTAATACCCGTAGCTGCTAAATCGTCAGCTGAAATAATGTCGACAGGTGCAGCACCATCGGTAGCAGTTCGGTAAGAAAGACGTGAACCTACAACCTGTATTACCTCTTCAACATCCGCCTCAGCTTGATCTTGCTGCTGAGCTAATACGGGTAAGCTACCCAACGACGTTGCCGTAGCAACGGCGAGCGTGATTGCATTATATTTATTCATTACTGCTCTCCATGGGCCATAACACAAAGAATTTATGCAAGGCAATATACCAGTAGTTAGCAATACGAAGATAATGCAGTTTACGATTATATATAAACAAAAATTATAGGTAGCGTGCGCCTTGGGCGCACGGGGCGATGTGGATTGTCGCGCAGGATGCGCGACGTACACGGCACGGTGGTAGCGTGCGCCTTGGGCGCACGGCTCGGTGTGGATTGTCGCGCAGGATGCGCGACGTACGCGGCGCGGTCGTACCATCATGCGTTCGTAGCGTGCGCATTCTGCGCACGGCGCGGTGTGGATTGTCGCGCACAATGCGCGACGTACGCGGTGCGGGCGTAGCGTGCGCATTCTGCGCACGGGGCGATATGGGTTGTCGCGCAGGATGCGCGACGTACACGGTGCGGTGGTAGCGTGCGCCTTGGACGCACGGGGCGATATGTATTGTCGCGCAAGATGCGCGACGTACAGGGCGCGGTCGTAGCGTGCGCCTTGGGCGCACGGGGCGGTGTGGATTGTCGCGCACAATGCGCGACGTACAGGGCGCGGTGGTAGCGTGCGTCTGGCGAGCAGGCATAAAAAAATCCCCCGTGCTTGCGCACGAGGGATTGTTTATTTGAAGTCTGGCGGTGTCCTACTCTCACATGGGGAGACCCCACACTACCATCGGCGCTGGTATGTTTCACTTCTGGGTTCGGAATGGAGCCAGGTGGTGCCATACCGCTATGGCCGCCAGACATAAACTGTCACAACATGGATTCGGCTGATTGTTTCGCCACTCTCTTATTCAATTCGATAAAGCGTCTTACGTGCTCAACAAGCAAACACCTTGGGTGTTGTATGGTTAAGTCTCACGGGCAATTAGTACGGGTTAGCTCAACGCCTTACAACGCTTCCACACCCCGCCTATCAACGTCGTCGTCTGCAACGACCCTTCAGAGCACTTAATGTGCTAGTGAGAGCTTATCTCGAGGCTCGCTTCCCGCTTAGATGCTTTCAGCGGTTATCGATTCCGAACTTAGCTACCCGGCAGTGCCACTGGCGTGACAACCGGAACACCAGAGGTTCGTCCACTCCGGTCCTCTCGTACTAGGAGCAGCTCCTCTCAAATCTCAAACGCCCACGGCAGATAGGGACCGAACTGTCTCACGACGTTCT